>NZ_JAQVHI010000026.1:0-29746 GCF_028696275.1 Lascolabacillus sp. | reverse complement strand
CTCTTTTGGGAAAAGCTTAGACCCGATTCCAACACAGGTGACACCTGCTTTGAACCATGCTGTAATGCTCTCTTTAGTTGGTTCCACTCCACCTGTTGCCATTATTTTGGTCCATGGCATAGGCCCCACTCTTTCACCTCCTCTAAGTATGTGCCTGGTTCCCACTCCATATTTTCTAAGGTCAGAAATGCACCAATTGGCAATATCATTCTCGGGCAGACGGGTAACAAATTCAACAGGAATACCATAGTTTGCGAGTGATACTGCTACATTAGCCTCTCCTCCTCCAAAGGTTGAAATGAGACTTTCAGACTGAATGAATCTCTTATATCCCGGGGTGGCTAGTCGTAACATTATTTCACCAAATGTAACTACTTTCTGCATATTACTTGATCTGTGTTATGAGAGGGTTATCGATTATCTCTTTCTGTCTTTTCAGAAACTCCTTCCATTTTTCAAAGCTATTGAATCCTGCTTTACTCCACCCTCCTCCGGCATAATAACTGTATTCATCTCCAGGCTTATAACTATTTATACCCAGGTAGTGGCCATTTGAGACTTTAATAACATCAAACCTTTCAGGATTGATAGCAGCGGTGTAAATTGTTCCGTTTATTGAATCTGAGGGAGTTTCATAAGCAATAATACCTTTATTGTCTCCATAAATTGCATCTGATTCAACCATTTCAGGGTTCTCCTCAGGAATAACTATTCCGGTTGCCAGATCTATAATTTCCCTGTTGGTATAGAAAATATTGGTTACTCTGTTAAAATAAGAGTAAGCATCCAGAGAAATTACACGGGTCTCCACTATCTCATTGTTTCCTGCAAAATAGGGTTCGTATGTCAATCTGAAAGTGATCCTTAATGGTCCATTATCCAGTATTTCATAATTAATAAAATTATCACCTAAACAGAGAGTATCATTAAAAAATGGAGCAGTCATTCCAAGACCCAGCGTCCTGCCCACCTTATAGAAGTCCAGTCCTTCTCCATTATCAGTATGATATGAAGCTATATTTGACAAATCATTCTTATACCACTTATCAATTATCAGTTCTTCAGTCTTTTTTGCCCAGAAATCCATTCCATTGCTAATTTCGCCTGTAGACTTGAGTGCCGGACCGTATATCCTGAATGCAGTACGGTTATTCTCCCATGCAAAATCATCTTTTCTCTCCGGTACTAATCTGCCATATACAAGTGGCTCAAACTGTTCCGGCTGACCCTTGGAAATAGTATAAACCGATTCCCCTTCTGCTTTTACGGATACAGGAAAAATAATCGACTCAATATTACTTCTGCCATTTATAATCAGCTGATATATTACCTGTTTTTTGTTTATGTCTGTAACAATTACTCTCTCTCCCTCTTTTATGGATAGTATTTCCTGAACCCTATTCCATTCGATCTCTGTAATCTCATTATCTCTGTCAAATGGACTCGGATTTTTAATTACAACATCAATCTTATTATGTCCCGTTGTGCAACCTGAGATAATTGCTATTAAGATTATAAGTAATACTGTTCTCATATTTTATAAGTTTATGGAACATTAAGGTTGTCTTCCTATATAAGCTAGAATACCGCCATCGACATATAATATGTGGCCATTAACAAAGTCAGATGCCCTGGAAGCCAGAAAAATTGCCGGACCTGAAAGATCTTCAGGTATACCCCATCTCTCTGCAGGTGTTTTTGAGATTATAAATGAGTCGAAAGGGTGGGGACTACCATCTGCCTGTTTTTCTCTAAGTGGTGCTGTTTGTGATGTAGCAATGTAGCCTGGACCAATTCCATTTACCTGTATATTATATTTTCCCCATTCAGCTGCAAGTGTTCTTGTGAGCATTTTCAAGCCTCCTTTTGCAGCTGCATACGCAGATACAGTTTCTCTGCCCAGTTCACTCATTAATGAGCAAATATTAATTATTTTACCTCCCCCACGTTTTATCATTGCAGGAGCAACTGCTTTTGATAAGATAAAGGGGGCAACAAGATCAACATCAATTACCTCTTTGAACTCCTCCACTTTCATATCTACAGCAGGTATGCGTTTAATTATTCCGGCATTATTCACTAAAATGTCTATCTCGCCAATTTCTCTGATTATGACATCAATCATATTATTAACAGCAAACTCATCTCTAACATCACAAACAAATCCAAATGCATCTATTCCAAGTTTGTGATATTCCTCAATTCCCTTTTTCATAGAAGATTCATTTGAGCTGTTGAATGCAATCTTTGCTCCTGCATTGGCAAGTGCAACCGCCATTTGAAAACCAATCCCATGGGCAGCACCAGTGACAAGGGCAACTTTATTCTTTAAAGAAAAAATATCCATAAATATATTATTCCTTGGTTTGTGTTATACTCTTCATGAGTATTGATTATTTAAGATCTGTGATTTTTGAGAAATCCTGATCTCCATAGTCCAGATTTTCTCCCGCCATACCCCAGATAAATGTATAGTTAGATGTTGCTGCCCCTGAGTGAATAGACCATTCAGGAGAAATAACAGCCTGATCACCTTTCATCCAGATATGCCTGGTTTCCTGCGGCTCGCCCATGAAATGACATACAGCCTGACCTTCAGGTACCTCAAAATAGAAGTAGGCTTCCATTCTGCGCGAATGTGTATGAGCAGGCATAGTATTCCAAACACTTCCGGGTGCAAGTTCAGTCATCCCCATCTGAAGCTGGCATGTTGGCAATACCTGATTAACTATCATCTTATTTATAATTCTATGATTAGCGGTCTCAAGCGACCCCAATTCTGCAACTTCAGCATCTGCCCTGGTGACTTTTTTGTCAGGCCAATTACGATGAGCTGTGGCTGAGTTGAAGTAGTACTTAGCAGGAGTGGAAGGATCGATGCTCTCAAAATATACTTCTCTGTCACCAGCTCCTAGATAAAGTGCTTCTTTATAATCCAGTTCATAAGATGTGTCACCGACTTTAATTTTTCCTTTTCCTCCAACATTAAAGATGCCTATTTCACGATTACGCAGGAATATTGGTTGCTTGAGTGGATCTATCGATTCAAGTTGCAGATTTTCTTTCACTGGCATTGCTCCTCCTACTACAAGACGGTCATGCATTGAATATACCATATTTACTTCGTCAGCTTTAAATAGGTTTTCGATTAAAAACTCTTTTCTTAATCTTTCAGTATCATAAGATTTTGCATCTGAAGGATGTGCTGCATACCGTAGTTGATAATTTGTTTTCATATGATAAAAGTTATCGATTCAATATTAGCTTAAAATGCGGTAACTGTATGCTAAAGTTTAGCAAGAAATGTGTACGTACACAAAAATACAAATTATTCTTAATCGGACAAGTTAAATAGGAAAAATTTTAAAAAACAGTGAAGATTTGCAATTATAAGTGTACCTACCTCTTACTTTGCTCTTATATGAGCCTTACCTGCTCCTTTGATTCCTTATATGAATAAGGAGCTGGAAAGACCAATTCAGGGGTTAGGGTATAATCTGATAGATATTAGTTAGTAATAATCAGCGAAGTAAATTGTTGAATCTTTTATAATATTCTATGGTTTCCTTAGTAATGATATCAAGCTGCATATAATTTTCTAAAGTAACACTTTTCCTGAAAATCAGATATTCAAGCAATGTTTTCATTGCATAAAATCCCTGATATTCCGGGCCTTGACCGATAAGGAAATCGATTTTTCCATTTTTAAGGGCAGCACTATTTGGGATAGTCACATCCATGCAAATTACCTTTACATTCTCTATACCATTATTTGCCAGATATTCAGAAACAATGCTGCCTTTTGAGTTCATAACTACGATACCACCTACATTTTCATGATTTTTAAAGAAGCTTGACAGATGTTTTTCATTTTCTTCCGGTTGTGCAACCGAAAAAGGTATTGTTATAACCTGATTATTCTTTTTACCTTCATAGAGATAATCAGTAAAACCTTTTTTTCTTAGGATGGTGGTATTAGCACTGCAGTCACCGGTTCTTACAGCCTGTAAAAGTCCAATATTTGCCTCTTCTGGTATAATTGATGTAATAAGATGAGCTATGAGTCTTCCCACCTTATAATGATCTGCAGAAAAGAATGCCAGTGGTGAAGTCTCTTCTATTGTTGAGTCAACGAAAATATAAGGTATGCTCCTCTCATCTAATTCATTACACAACTCTATGGTCTCTTCTTTAAAAGTAGGTCCAATTATTAATGCATCCATATCAAAACTGGAAATCTTTTCGAAGACATTCCTGCAAGAATAAATGTCATACTGATTGTATGTATAAACATGGAGATCTACCTTGATATTCTCATACTCTTCAAGAGCGTTACGTATGCCATTGTGTATACTTTCCCAGTATGCACCTTCAGAGAACTGGGGGGTTGTAACAACTATTCTGTATTTTCTTTTAAGAGATAGTGAAGATACATGCATGTTGGGTTTATAGTCAACCTGCTCAAGAACTTTTTCAACTGCCTTGCGGGCATCGTCCGAGACGTTCCCCCTATTATGTAGTACCCTGTCAACCGTTCCGGCTGAGACACCTGCCATCTTTGCAATATCTTTTATACGGATTTTCTTTTCCATTAATAGGTGCTGATATATAATAAATTATAACCTGTTTAACTTAAAATTGATAAAAATGAACATTAAGGGTATAAAATTAAGTTTTTGATTTTGTAATATTCAAATTATTTGTACATTTGTGTACGTACACAAAAATAGTTTTAATATTTCATTTATAAAACAAATATTGAAATATTTTTCATACTACTTTTCAAGTATGTTTATTACTCATTAATTGATTTTCGTTACATAATCAGCACAGTATCCATTTTAATTTTTACCATATGAAAAATTTTATACATGAAGACTTTCTACTCCAAACAGATACTGCCAAGTATTTATATCATGAACATGCTGAGAATCTGGGTATAATCGACTATCACTGTCATCTTAATCCTAAAGAGATTGCAGAGAATCATCAATTCAATAGTATTACAGAGCTTTGGTTGGGGGGTGATCATTATAAATGGAGATTGCTCAGGGCAAATGGTGTTGATGAAAAATATATTACCGGTGATGCAACTGATTGGGAGAAATTTGAAAAATGGGCAGAGACTATTCCTTATACTATGAGGAATCCTATGTATCACTGGACTCACCTGGAACTTAAACGTGTTTTTAATATTGATAAACTATTAAACACTGAATCGGCTCGTGAAATTTTTGATAAAGCAAATGAGATGCTGAAGAGGCCCGAATTTTATGCACGTGGACTTATGAAGAGGTTTGCCGTTGAGGTAGTTTGTACAACTGACGACCCGCTGGATTCACTTGAATATCACAAGCAGATAAAGGAAAGTGGTTTTGAAATTAAGGTTTTACCTACCTGGCGTCCGGATAAATCCATGGCTGTTGAAAATGGTGAGGTCTTTAGAAAATATATAGAAGTATTAAGTGAGGTATCCGGTATAACAATAAATTGTTTTAATGATTATCTCTCAGCACTAAAAAATCGCCATGATTATTTTGAGTTAAACGGTTGCAAGTTAGCTGACCATGGTATTGATAATTTTTATTCTGAGCCATGCACAGAAGAGGAAGTAAACAGGATATTTGATAAGATTTACAGTGCAAAAGAGATTCTTACAGGTGAGGAGGTTCTGAAGTTTAAATCAAAGATGTTATATGAAAATGCACTTCTGAACAATTCTAAAGGGTGGGTGCAGCAGTTTCATTATGGAGCTATCAGGAATAACAACAGTAAGATGTTTAAGCTTTTAGGGCCTGATTCCGGCTACGACTCAATAAATGATGTTAGTGATGTAGCCCTTTCATTATCGCGTTTTTTTAATTCTTTGGAGAGGGTCAACAGTCTTGCCAAATCAATCATATATAATCTGAACCCAAGAGACAACTACCTGATTGCATCAATGATAGCAAACTTTCAAGATGGCTCAGTTCCTGGAAAAATTCAATTTGGCTCAGGCTGGTGGTTTCTTGACCAAAAGGATGGAATGGAAGATCAGATGAATATTCTTTCTACGCAAGGACTGTTAAGTCGCTTTGTAGGGATGTTGACAGATTCACGAAGCTTTGTTTCTTATCCACGTCATGAGTATTTCCGCAGGATTTTATGTAATCTTATAGGAAAAGATGTGGAGAATGGACTGCTGCCTTCTTCCGAGATGGATTTTCTTGGAAAGATGGTTGAGGGGATCTGTTATTACAATGCTAAAAGATATTTCAATTTCTGATCTATCGCTTTTGGAGGACTGTTTTGCGAAATAGTGGAATCTGAGCAAAACAGTATCCTATAAATTTGCAGTAAAAACTTTTAAACATATATCTATGTACGAATTGTTTAATATAAAAAATAGAATAATTGCTATTACCGGAGGTACCGGTGTATTAGGTGCTTCAATGGTTGAGTATCTCGCAGCTCACGGGGCTAAAGTAGCTGTTTTGGCAAGAAACAAAGAGAAAGGAGATAAGCTGATACATAGAGTTATAGCAGATGGAGGAGATGCTGTTTTTCTTCAGACTGATGTGACGGATGAGAAAATCCTTGAACATAATGCACAGGATATTGTAAACAGATATGGAAAGGTTGATGTATTGATTAATGGTGCCGGAGGTAATATGCCGGGAGCTACAATTGGACCGGGAAGTACAATATTTGACCTGAAAAGTGATGATTTCAGGAAGGTTGTGGATCTTAACCTTATGGGTACTGTAATCCCTACTCTTGTATTTGCAAAACATATGGTAAAGGAGAAAAAGGGAAATATAGTAAATATCTCGTCAGCTTCTGCATTGCGGCCTCTTACTCGTGTAGCTGGTTATGGTGCTGCTAAAGCAGCTGTTACTAATTTTACAAAATATTTAGCAGGAGAGCTTGCAATAAAATTTGGTGAAGATTTTAGGGTAAATGCCTTGTGTCCCGGATTCTTTATTACAGAACAAAACAGAGCGCTTCTGACCAATTCTGATGGATCTTACTCCGATAGAGGAAATACCATTATTGCTCATACACCATTCCGCAGATTTGGTCTGCCCGAAGATCTCCTTGGAACACTTCACTATCTTGTAAGTGATGCTTCCAGATTTGTGACAGGAACGGTAGCAATAGTAGATGGAGGATTTGATTCTTTTAGTATCTGAATAAATTATCACTGTTATGTCTCTTAAATTAAGAAAAGAATTCAAATATTCACTGGTTGTACCCACAAGTATGGGGGTGAGAATAACACCTGTGAACAGTCAGCCTGTACAAAGCACCAATATGTTTCAGATGCAGGCAACAAGTGCTGAAACAAATGTTGCAAGTATTTCCTCATATCTGGGATTGCCGGTTAAGGTGTTGACTAACTTTGTAAAGGGAAGTCCGATAGCCTCATTTATTAAAGCTAACCTGAGGGCAAGAAATATGGAGTATGAAGGTCCCGAAGTTCCACAGGGTGGGCCATGGGGTTATCGTCATCAGTTCAATATTGCAGACAGTGGATTTGGATTAAGAGGTCCTCGTGTTCATAACGACCGTGCAGGTGAGGTGGGAAGAGTGTTGAATGTTAAGGATTTCGATCTTGAGCGGTTATTTATGAAGGATGGTGTTCAGATTGTGCATCTTTCCGGATTAATTGCTGCATTATCGCACGAGACAAGTGAGTTTTGTCTTGAAATAGCTCGTTTCGCGAAAAAACATGGAACAGTTATATCATTTGATCTTAATTACAGGGCCTCTTTTTGGGAAGGTAGAGAGGATGAACTCAGGAAAGCTTTCACAGAGATTGCTTCTCTTTCTGATATCCTGATAGGAAATGAGGAGGATTATCAACTCTGTTTAGGTGTTCAGGGACCGGCAGCGGGTGGCGAAAATATTGAAGATGCAATTGGTGCATTTAAAGGTATGATTCTTAATGCAAACAGAGCTTTTCCTAATGTAAAGGTCTTTGCTAATACACTAAGGGAAGTGATTAGCGCCAATGAACATCTGTGGGGAGCAATTGTTTATGAAAATGAAAGATGGCACGAGGCTCCGCTACGGACAATTAATGTGATTGACAGAATTGGAGGAGGTGACGGATTTGTAGGCGGGTTACTATATAGTATACTAAAAGGTATGGATCCGGAAAAGTGGATTCAATTTGCCTGGGCAAGTGGTGCCTTAGCTACAACTTTTCTGACTGATTATGCTCAACCGGCTGATGAAAATGTAATTTGGAGTATCTGGGAGGGTAATGCAAGGGTTAAGAGATAAATAAAAAAAAATAATATGAAAGAAAAAGCAGATATAGGACTGATAGGTTTAGCAGTAATGGGTGAAAATCTAGTCCTTAATATGGAGGATAAAGGTTATACAGTTTCTGTTTTTAACCGCACTGTAGATAAAGTAGATGCATTCGTTAAGGGTCGTGGTAAAGGTAAAAAATTTATTGGGGCCTCTACACTTGAAGAGTTTGTTGATTCAATAGAGAGACCAAGAAAAGTGATGTTGTTAGTGAAAGCAGGTAAACCTGTTGACGATTTCATAGAAAAACTTATTCCTTTGTTGGAGCCGGGTGATATTATAATAGATGGAGGAAACAGTCATTTTCCGGACACTATGCGTAGAACAGAGTATGTTGAAAGTAAAGGTCTTTTATATATAGGTTCTGGTGTATCCGGAGGCGAAGAGGGTGCATTAAAAGGACCCTCTCTTATGCCTGGAGGCTCACCTGAAGCATGGCCTCATGTGAAAGAGATATTTCAGGCCGTAGCCGCAAAGGTTGATAATGGAGTACCTTGCTGTGACTGGGTAGGAGAGAATGGAGCTGGGCATTTTGTGAAGATGGTGCATAACGGAATCGAATATGGAGATATGCAGATTATCAATGAAGCTTATCACCTTATGAAAGATCTGCTGGGTATGGATGCTTTTGAGCAGCACGAAGTTTTCAAAAAATGGAACCAGGGAGTACTGGACTCTTATCTGATAGAGATAACAACTGATATATTGGCATATAAAGATGAAGATGGCTCTCCATTAGTAGAGAAAATACTTGATACTGCCGGTCAGAAAGGTACAGGAAAATGGACTGCCGTAACTGCATTGGAACTAGGTATTCCTCTCACTCTTATTGGAGAGTCTGTTTTTTCAAGATGTCTTTCTGCACAGAAAGATCTCAGGGTAAAAGCATCTAAGCTATTAACCGGTAAAAGTCCTGATTTCAAGGGGGATAAGGAGCAGTTTATTAATGATCTTGAACAAGCAATTTATGCATCTAAGATTATCTCATATGCACAGGGTTATGATTTGATGATGGAGGCTGCAAAAGAGTATAAGTGGAATCTCAATTATGGAGGTATTGCACTTATGTGGCGAGGAGGATGTATTATACGTTCCCGATTCCTTGGAGATATTAAAAATGCATTTGACAATAATCCTAAGCTGGAGAATCTGTTGCTCGACCCATTCTTTAAGGATGCAGTTCAGGTAGCTGAAGAGAGCTGGCGCAGGGTATGTGCAACAGCGCTCTTGAATGGAATTCCTGTGCCTGCATTATCTTCCGCTTTAGGGTATTATGATGGTTTCAGAAGTGAGCGCCTTCCTGCAAACCTATTGCAGGCTCAAAGAGATTATTTCGGAGCTCATCAGTATGAGAGACTTGATAGTCCGCGTGGAAAATTCTTTCATACCGACTGGACTGGCAGGGGTGGCAGCACTGCTTCCACTACTTATGATGTATAAACATATCAAAAAAGATGATTTATTTCGAATATGGCTCCACTCAGACAAGTTTATCGAATGATGATCTTAGAAGAGGACTGACTAAGGCATTGGATAGATTGGGTGAACGGCATAAGGTGCTTGCCGTTCCGCCCGATTATACTCGCCTGCCAAGTAAAGCGGGAGAACTGACCAGATTTTCATGGGAGTATTATGGTGAGAGGCTGACAGATATTCTTCCTGCACTTGGGACACACACTCCAATGACTGACAGACAGATAACCCATATGTTTGGTGATATACCAAGGAGCCTGTTTAGAGATCACGACTGGCGAAATGATGTTATGACTCTTGGAGAGGTGCCATCGGAGTATGTGAAATGGATTTCCGAAGGCAGGGCTGACTTCTCATGGCCTGCTCAGGTTAACAAACTTATTATAGAAGGAGGGTTTGACCTGATACTTTCTATTGGTCAGGTTGTACCTCATGAAGTTGTGGGAATGGCCAATTACAATAAGAATATTCTTGTAGGAACAGGTGGAAGTGAAGGTATTAATAAAAGTCACTATTTAGGTGCAGTTTATGGTATGGAGCGAATGATGGGGCGCTCAGATACTCCTGTTCGCCGTGTATTCAATTATGCTACAGAGAAATATCTGGCTGAATTGCCAATAGTATATGTTCTTACCGTTGTAGGAGTAAACAGTAAAGGTGTTGAGCAAACTTTTGGTCTTTTTATAGGTGATGATACGGAAGTGTTTGACAGAGCAGCCAAACTGTCACTTGAAGTCAATTTTGTGATGGTGGATAAGCCTCTGAATAAGGTGGTTGTCTGGCTCGACCCGGAAGAGTTCAAGAGTACATGGCTTGGAAATAAATCAATTTATCGTACCAGAATGGCAATTGCTGATGGGGGTGAACTAATTGTGATTGCACCAGGATTGAAAGAGTTTGGAGAAGACAGGGAGATTGACAGGTTGATACGTAAATATGGTTATCATGGGACACCATTCACACTAAAGGCAGTATCAGAAAATAGTGAATTAAGAGAGAATCTGAGTGCTGCAGCGCATCTTATTCATGGATCTTCAGAAGGAAGATTCTCTATTAAATATTGTCCGGGTAAAGAGTCATGGAATCTTACAAAAGAGGAGATCGAAAGTGTGGGATTTGAATATGGTGATATTGATGAAGCAATTAAAAAATATAATCTTCCATCTCTGAAAGAGGGATTTAATATAATTCCCGGAGGAGAAGAGATATATTATATTTCTAGTCCGGCTTTAGGTCTATGGGCCTATAAAGATCGGTTTAAATAACAAGAAGCATTTTACACAAATTGGGATTACCAATCTATTGAGTAGGATATAAATACCAGAGAATCGAAAGACAATAATTTAAAAATATCATGACAACAAGAAGAGATTTCATAAAAAGTGCTGCTCTGGCTTCAGCCGGACTGGCAATTGGAACTGTTAGTAACAAAATGAATGCAGCAAGCTACAGTAGAATAGTGGGAGCCAATAAGAAGATTAATCTGGCACATATAGGAATAGGAAACAGAGGCTGGGAGATTATAGAACAGTTTGATAATACAGGTCTTGCAAATGTGGTGGCTCTGTGTGATGTTGATTTGGGTGCTGAACAGACAAAAAAAGCACTTGCAAAGTTTCCTCACGCCAGACGATTCAAGGATTTTAGGGAGATGTTCGATAAAATGGGCAATGAGATTGAAGCAGTAGCTATTGCAACCCCTGATTTTGCTCATTTCCCCGCAGTTATGATGTCAATGACCTATGGAAAGCATGTTTATGTTGAGAAACCACTAAGCAGAACCTTTTATGAATCAGAATTATTAATTAAAGCTGCTAAGAAGTATCCGAAAGTTGTCACACAAATGGGAAACCAAGGTCATTCTGAAGCCAACTATTTCCAGTTTAAAGCATGGACTGAAGCTGGAATAATTAAGGATGTTACTGCAATTACTGCTCATATGAATAATGCCAGACGCTGGCATGGATGGGATACAAATATAAAGCATTTCCCAGCAGCTGAGCCTATACCTGAAACTCTCGACTGGGATACATGGCTGATGTCACGTGACTATCATGCTTACAATAAAGATTTTCATAATGGTCAGTGGCGTTGCTGGTATGACTTTGGAATGGGTGCTTTGGGCGACTGGGGTGCGCATATTATTGATACTGCACACAGATTTCTTGATCTTGGTTTGCCTGAAGAGATTACTCCTTTGAAGCTTACAGGACATAATGATTTCTTTTTTCCGATGTCAAGTACAATTGAGTTTAAGTTTCCTAAGCGTGGTGATATGCCTCCTGTAGTAATTACATGGTATGACGGAGTTGATAATATTCCTCCTGTTCCTGAAGGTTATGGAAAGATGGAACTTGATCCAAATATTCCAGCAGTAGCAGGAGGGAAGATACAGCCTGCCAGATTAAATCCGGGAAAGGAGATATATAGTAAAGAGTTAACATTCAAAGGTGGATCACATGGAAGCATCTTAACTATTATACCAGATGAAAAGGCTAAAGAGTTGGAAAAGAGTCTTCCAGAAGTTCCGGAAAGCACCTCTAATCACTTTGCGAACTTCCTTCTTGCCTGTCAGGGAAAAGAACAGACCAGGTCACCTTTTGAGATCTCAGGCCCTCTAAGTCAAGTATTCTGTCTTGGAGTAGCAGCACAGAGGTTAAATAGAAAAATAGTTTTCGACAGGGATACAAAGCGAGTAACAAATGATGCTTTTGCCGATGCTTTCCTTATAGGAGAGCCTCCCAGAAAAGGCTGGGAAGATTTCTACAAAATATAATGATGATGAATAACTGATAAATAAATAAAAACATAAAACAATGAAGAAAAACATTTTAATGTTAATTGCTGTATTTATGATATTAGCTTCATGCAAGCAGCAAGGCCCGGAATGGAAAGATCTTTTTAATGGTAAGAATCTTGATGGATGGGTGAAATTGAATGGTACCGCAGAATACAGGGTTGAGGATGATATGATTGTAGGTGTTTCCGAGATGAATACACCTAACACATTTTTAGCTACAACTGAGACCTACGGTGATTTTATTCTTGAGTTTGATTTCAAGGTTGATGATGGTTTAAATTCAGGTGTACAGTTCAGAAGCTTAAGTTTACCTGAATACAATAATGGACGTGTGCATGGATATCAGTTTGAGATAGATCCATCAGATCGCTCCTGGACAGGTGGAGTTTATGATGAGGCACGGCGTGGTTGGATTTATCCTATGAACTACAATCCTGAAGGTGAGAATGCATTTAAAAAAGGAGAGTGGAACAGTGCCCGCATTGAAGCTATTGGTAATTCAATACGTACATGGGTTAATGGTGTTGAATGCGCTAATTTGCTTGATAATACAACTACAGAAGGGTTTATTGCATTGCAGGTGCACTCTATCAATAATGAAGAGTTGGCCGGCAAAACTGTATCCTGGAGAAATATTAGAATTCTCACTGACAATCTGGAGCAATATAAAACGCCTGTGAATAGTAATGTGAAGCAACTTAATCAGATTGCCAATACAATTTCTGAGCTTGAAGCATCAGAAGGTTGGGAGCTGCTTTGGGATGGTAAAACAACCAACGGATGGCGTGGAGCTAAACTTGATGAGTTCCCAGAGAAAGGCTGGGTAATAGAAGATGGAATCCTTAAGGTTCTTAAAGGAGACGGTGGTGAGTCAACAAATGGGGGTGATATAGTAACAACAAAGCCTTATAAAAACTTTATGTTGAAAGTTGATTTCAGAATCACTGAAGGTGCTAATAGTGGAATAAAATATTTTGTTGATACAAATTTAAATAAGGGAGAAGGTTCAGCTATTGGATGTGAGTTTCAAATACTTGATGACAGGAATCATCCAGATGCAAAATTAGGGATAAATGGTAACAGAACTTTAGGTTCACTTTATGATCTTATTGCTGCTCCCGAAGATAAACCGTTTAGAAGTGGATTTTTTAATACAGCTATGGTGGTTGTGCAGGGAAACCATGTTGAACACTGGCTAAATGGTGTAAAGATAGTTGAGTATGAGAGGAATACTGAAGAGTGGAATGCACTCGTACAAACAAGCAAATATAAGGATTGGCCTAATTTTGGCAACGCTGAAGAAGGTCTGTTGCTTCTTCAGGATCATGGAGATGAGGTATGGTTTCAAAATATAAAGATTAAAGTACTTGAGTAATATAGCAGATCGACAGGGGGATATTTAATTATCTCCCTGTTTTTTTAGTCGTCAGAAAAGATATCGATATTCCTTATCTATCATAAAATAAATCTCTTACAACTTATAAAACAGAATAAAATAAGCATTAAATAATAATATCTGTCTATTTTTGTACTATAAGTTAATTATCACAGCTATAAGTTATGCAAGTTCTACATAACCGGTTCTCTAATAAAGAACTAAAAAGACGTATGTTGGAAGAGAAAGAGCCAAGAGTAACTATCTCTTTTTATAAATATTTTCATCTCGATGATCCTCAGCAATTCAGGGATGAACTTTACATTAAGTTTTACGAAATTGATGTTTTTGGACGAGTTTACATTGCAACAGAAGGAATAAACGGACAGATTTCTGTACCTGAAAATAAAAAAGACAGGTTTAAAGAAATTCTTTATAATTGTCATCCTGAGCTAAATGGGATAAGACTTAATGAAGCCCTTGATAATGATGGGAAATCGTTTTGGGTTTTACGTATGAAAGTGCGTAATAAGATTGTTGCAGATGGAATTGAGGACCAGACTTTTGATTCATCCAAAACAGGAAAGTATTTAACAGCAAAGGAATTCAATAAATTAAGTGAACAGGATGATACCATAGTAGTTGATATGCGTAACAGCTATGAATATGAGGTTGGACACTTTAGCAATGCTGTGGAGATACCTTCAAGAACATTCCGTGAACAATTGCCTAAGGCAGTTGAGTTGTTGCAAAATCACAAAGATAAAAACATCATAATGTATTGCACAGGAGGTATAAGGTGCGAAAAAGCCAGTGCATACATGCTGCATAACGGATTTAAAAACGTATATCATGTAGAAGGCGGAATAATTGAGTATGTAAAGAAGGCTCGTGAGGAGAATCTTCCCCTTAAATTTATAGGCAAAAACTTCGTCTTTGATGAACGTTTGGGAGAAAGGGTTACTGATGATGTAATTTCTAAGTGTCATCAATGTGGAGCACCAAGTGACAGGCATACAAATTGTGCCAATCAGAAGTGTCATGACCTCATTATTCAATGCGAAAGATGTGCTGAAGAGTTTAAAGGATGCTGTTCACACGATTGTGTGCAGCATTTAGTTCCTTAAAAACTACTATTTAAATTGTGAAAAAATAAAAATATTGCAGCTTAAATTATTAGAAGATTATAAAAAGCCCTATTTTTGTGAAAAATAAACTGCATTATGCATATGGCACAACAATTTTTTACTGGGTTGCCGCTATTTGTGGTTCTTTTTTGGCTGTTACTTTTTATTTTGGAATACAAGAATAGTGATTTAGCAAAGCGCTTCTTGGTTGTTTTCTTAGCAGTTGCCTCGTTAAATTATCTGGCTCATTGGTTTTATTTTAATCATAACTACACTGCTTACAATATTCTCGATAGTGTCTGGGTATTTACCTCTCTTGCAGCTTATCCGATATACTACTACTATATACGTTTACTTACTATAGATACTAAGATAAACTTAAAATGGATTTGGATTCTCTTTCCGGCGATTCTGCTTTCCCTTTTTTCTGCTATCCTGTATCTGTTGATGAGTCCAGAAGAAATCACACTCTTCACAAAGGAAATTCTCTATCATACACAAAGCAACGAGTCAGAATACTCGACTCTGATTAATCTGCAAACTTTAAGAAGAAATCTGGTACGAATAGTATTTGCATCAGAGGTTGTTTTAGTACTATATTTCGGACTTAATTTAATTAGCAGTTTCAACGAGAAGGTTAGATCTTTCTACTCTAATATTGAAAATAAGGAGTTGTCTAAAATCAGGTATATTCTCTATTTCTTGGTTATTGCATCTATAATATCAATTTTATCCAACTTTATTGGAAAAAACTATTTCACAGATCACTCTTATCTTCTGGTTATACCTTCAATTGCACACTCCGTTGCTCTTTTTGGAATGAGTTATGTTGGTTACAAACAGAACTTTACTATTCATGATCTTAAAATAGAAAAACAGAATTATACTTCAGAAGACTCAGATGAGTCAGAGAGGAGTGAAGAAATATTTACAACTAATCAGCTTGACAGACTCTATTTAAGGCTCGAATCGTTATTTGACGATAAAGAGATATTTAAAGATCCTGATCTAAGGTTAAATGAGGTGGCTCGTTTATTAGGAACCAACCGGACTTATGTTTCTAAACTGATTAATACCAGAAGAAATGTTAGTTTTAATGATTTTGTCAATGAGTACAGAGTAAGATATTCAGAAAAGATATTGACATCATCTGACTATTTCTCTCATTCCCTTGAAGAAATAGCTTTAGAATCAGGATTTTCGAGCACAAGCTCTTTCTACAGATCCTTTGTGAAGAAAAATGGAATACCTCCGGGTAGATATAGGGAAAAAAAAGGGAGAATATCATGATGATATCTCCCCCCTGCATATTGATAACCTAAACGAATTGTTCAACTTATATTTTATAATATAATTAAACGAATTCTTTTTTTAATTGTTCAACCCATTTAATCAGTCGCTCCTCCGTCAAATCATACTCGTTATCCTCATCAAGAGGTAACCCAACCCATACACCATCTTCTACGGCGGTTGAATCATCATAAGTATAACCTACATCGGGTACTTTGCCAACCACTTCAACCTTATCGTGGATCTCGTCATAAACAACTTTCATTGATTCCGCAAAACTTGTTGAGTAAGAGGCACTGTCGCCCAACGCAAAAATAGCCACCTTTTTACCTGTAAAATCAATTTTTGCAAATGAAGGTAGAAAACCTTCCCAATCGTCCTGTAGATCACCAATACCTGTTGTTGAAGTTCCTACTATTATATATTTATAGTCCTCTATTTCACTAAGAGAAACATCTAATACATTATAAATATCCGCATTTCCTTCGAAAAGATCCTGAACCTGTTTTGCAACAGATTCGACACTTCCTCCCGAAGTTCCATATAATATAGCAATTTTATTCATGTTTGTTTTCTATTATTGTGCTTGTCTACTTTTAGTATCTAACAGTTAAGTCAAAAAAATGTTTTTTGACTGATAGTAAATGTAAATACTTTGAAGATAAAGGGAAATATGCTACTTTTGCACACTAACTACATAACGGCGCGGTAGTTCAATGGATAGAATAGAAGTTTCCTAAACTTTAGATCAGGGTTCGATTCCCTGCCGTGCTACTTTTTTTTAACTTTACCATCAAGCATGTTTACACCTTTAATAACTAAATTATCTTTGCGCTATAATAAATAATATTCAATACACCATTTGTTTATGAAACAGAACAAATTATCTATTTTTATTGCACTATTAATTGCAACTTTTATTTCGTCTTGCAGCCCGAAATCATCTGAAAATGAGTGGATACAACTTTTTAATGGAGAAGACCTGACAGGATGGACTCCAAAAATTGTAGGCTATGAAGCAGGAGATAATTTTGGTAATACATTCAGAGTAGAGGATGGGATGATTAAAGTGAGGTATGAGGAGTACGATTCACTTAGAGATAGATTTGGACATCTTTTCTATAAGGATGAGTTTTCTCATTACAGGCTTAGAGTAGAATACCGTTTTATTGGGGAGCAGACTCCGGGAGCCCCTGGATGGGCTTACAGGAACAGTGGACTTATGCTGCATGGACAAACACCGGAGTCAATGGAACTGAATCAGGATTTTCCAACATCAATAGAAGTTCAGCTTCTTGGCAGCGATTCAGTTGCAGAGAGAACAAATATGAATGTTTGTACTCCCGGAACCAATATTGTGATGAATAATGAATTGATTCTTGATCACTGTATAAACTCATCTTCTGAATTGTTCTTTGGTGATGAGTGGGTTACGGCTGAAGTAGAAGTAAGAGGGAATGATGTAATTTATCATATTATAAATGGTGATACAGTTTTACAATATACAAATCCTCAACTTGATGAAAGGGATCATACATATGCAAGACTGATAGAATTGAATAATGGAGATAAGATGTTAAGTAAGGGTACTATCTCATTGCAAAGTGAAGGGCACCCTATAGATTTTCGCAAGGTTGAAATTCAGATACTTGAATGATATACTGTTAAAATGTCGTTAGCTATTAAAAGTGGACCGGGAAATTATTAATCTTATTTTAGTGTTAAGAGATGGGAAAAACAATCATTGAGCTTTTAGAAGAGTCGGTATCTAAATATGGAGATAAGCCTTTTCTTCATGAGGCACGTTATGGAGAAGATTATACTTCTATTACTTACCTTGATGTGCAGAGGGAGGCTATTCGTTTTGCAGCCGGATTAATTGCTCTTGGCGTTGAGGCTGGAGATAGAGTTGCATTAATATCTGAAGGGAAAAATAACTGGGTGTTAGGAGAATTGGGGATACTTCATGCAGGTGCTGTTTGTGTACCACTTTCGGTAAAGCTTGAAACTGAACAGGATATTACTTTTCGTATAAATCACTCTGATACAGTTATGGTGCTTGCTTCTGATCAGCAGATCGCAAAACTGCGCCCAATGAAAGATAAATTACCTACAGTGAAAAGATATATCTTGCTGGATAAGATTGAGAGTGTGGATGATGGTGAGATATTTTTCGATGCTGTTAAAGAATTGGGTGATGCATTACTTGCTACCGATAAAAAGCGGGTAGATGATCGAATTGCAGCAGTCAAACCTGAGAGTCTTGCTAATATTTCATATACCTCAGGTACAACTGCCAATCCAAAGGGAATAATGTTGTCACATAATAACTATGTATTTAATGCAGAACAGGCTGTAGATCATTTGAATGGCATTCCTTCATATTTCAGAACACTCTTGATACTCCCATGGGATCACTCTTTTGGTCATACTGCCGGTATTTATGCTTTTATGAAATGTGGAGCTTCAATTGCTTCGGTAGCTGCCGGTAAGAGTGCAATGGAGATTCTGCGGAACGTACCTAAGAGCCTTAAGGCTATCAATCCTCACCTGCTAATGAGTGTACCCGCACTTGCAGCTAACTTCAGGAAGAATATTGAGTCGGGTATCGAAAAGAAAGGGAAAACAGCGTATAGTATGTTCAAGCAGGGACTCAAAGTGGCATATAGATATAATGGTGAAGGTTATAACAGGGGGCGAGGTAGTCGTGCTTTACTAAAACCATTGGTGAAATTTTATGATCGGCTCTTCTTCTCAAAGATTAGGGAGAGTTTCTCGAGCAATATGGAATATTTTATTGGTGGAGGTGCACTTCTGGACATTGAGCTACAGCGGTTCTTCTACGCTATAGGGATACCAATGTATCAGGGCTACGGACTTTCTGAGGCTTCACCAATTATTTCTGCAAATAGTAAGAAAGAGCATAAGCTTGGATCTTCAGGCAAGACAATGCCTCGTATGGAAATTCGTATAGGTGATGAAAATATGAATCCATTACCTATAGGGGAGAAGGGAGAAATTCTTATTAGAGGTGGTAACGTAATGATGGGATACTGGAAAAATCCTGAAGCAACAGCAGAGACTATTGTAGATGGGTGGCTTCGTACAGGTGATATGGGCTACCTTGATGCTGACGGATTCCTTTATGTATTAGGTCGCACCAAATCACTTCTGATAAGCAACGATGGAGAAAAATTCTCACCTGAAGGAATTGAAGAGTCAATAATGGCTAAATCAGAATATATCAATCAGTGTGTACTTCACAACAATCAAAGTCCATACACAACAGCCTTGCTGACACTCAATGCAGAGGTTTTGAAGCGACGCACTAGCAATCCGGAAGAAGCAGCAGCAATCATTGCCGGCGAGCTGGCCGAGTATCTTAAAGGGGGCAAGAATGATGGTATGTTTCCATATCGCTGGATTCCTTCAGCTTTCGCAATTATTGAAGAGCCTTTCAGTGAAAAGAATGGTTTAGTAAACTCAACAATGAAGATTGTTAAACATAAGGTTTACGAGAAATATGCAAAGGAGTTAGAGATGCTGCATACTCCCGAAGGGAAAAAATATGATTCAGAATATAACTTAAAAGTACTTCAGAATTTATTATGAAAATGAAATGATACACTAACGGAGATTTAACAATTGTTAGGAAAGGATTTTATTTTTCGTTAGGGATATGGTGTTTAATCGGCTCGCAACCTTTGCAACCAGCGCAATAGGAGGAATCTCTTTTAGTGAAGAAAAATCTATAGATATTCCGAAGTAGTATCAATCCTACCACTATTCCTATTATTATAACTATAAAGAGTTGTACGTCCATAATGTAACTGCTTTAAACCTAAATAAATAAACTTCCGATTTGAAAAACAAGCAGTGCAACTAACCAGGCCAGTCCTGTTGAATAGAGGACGCTGAATATTGCCCATTTCCAAGAATGGGACTCTTCTTTTATAGCTGCTATAGTTGCAATACATGGGAAATAAATAAGTACAAATAGCAAAAATGCTGTTACAACAAGTGGTTTAAAAACAGGATTGCCATCAGTGTCGGTTTCTGACAGGAGTCGCGACTGAAGCGACTCCTGGCTTTCACTGTCGCCTGTATATAATACTCCCATTGTGCTAATAACGATCTCTTTTGCAGCCATCCCTGAAAGGAGGCTTACTGACATTTTCCAGTCGAATCCAAGAGGACGCATTATTGGTTCAATAAACTTGCCTATCTTACCAATATATGAGTTCTCCTGATGTTCTATGTTTTGAATAAGTGTTATTTCTGTTAATATTTGATCTCTCTGATCAGCACTTATCTGATTATTTTCAAACCTGGTTTCAATATTAGCTATTTGCTGTTCATTTTCATTGCTTTGGGTGCTGTTTTGAGGGAAGTATCCCAAAAACCAGATTATAATTGAAGCTATGAGAATTGGTCCTCCCATTTTTCGCAGGTATTGACTGGCTCTTTCCCACATGTGTATTACAATCGACTTTAGAGTAGGCATGCGGAAAGGTGGTAATTCCATTACAAATGGTGTATCTTCCTCTTTGAAAAGCGTCTTGCGGAATAGCAAAGCAGTGAGAGCTGCTATTATAATTCCGATAATATAAAGCGATAATAATGCAATACTTGCATTTTTAGGGAAGAAAGTGCCAATGAAAAGAATATAAACAGGTAGTCTGGCGCTGCATGACATAAAGGGGACTATCAGCATGGTAATCATTCTGCTGCTTCTGCTCTCAATTGTACGAGTTGACATTATTGCCGGAACATTGCAACCGAACCCCATAATCAATGGGATAAATGATTTCCCGTGCAATCCTATCCGATGCATAAGTTTATCCATTATAAAAGCTGCCCGGGCCATATAGCCTGAGTCTTCCATGAATGCGATAAAAAAGTATAAAATTACAATATTTGGCAAGAAAACTATCACCCCGCCTACTCCACCAATTATTCCGTCAACAACAAGATCTTTAAGAGGACCGGGAGACATATTGCTCCTGATAAGATTTCCAATAAATGAAACAAGATTCTCTATCCATTCCATAGGGTAATTACCTAATCGGAAAGTTGCTTCAAACATTATCCAGAGGAACAGAAAGAAAATTGGGAAGCCCAGGTATTTATTTGTCACTATTAAGTCGATAAGTTTACCCTTGTCAACTTTCTCCGGCAGTTGTTCGAGAGTCTCTCTTAACCCTCCCGCAATAAAACCGTACCTCGCGTTTGTAAAAGCTGACTCAGCATCTTCTCTTAGTAGCTTTTCAATATAATTGCGTTCTTTATCTCTGCGTGCAATTATCTGATTATGTTTAGGAAGTCCTGCTATATGTTTTTCTACATCCTTGTCGCCTTCAAGCAGTTTTATACAGATATATCTTAACGATAGCTCCTTTTTCAACTTAAAACTGTCATTAAGCTCACGTTCCATTATGGAAATGGATTTTTCCAGTACCCTTCCATAAGGAAGTTGAGCAAAAGTGTGGTTTTTTTCATTTTTTACTCTTATAACCTCCTCTAGCAACTGAGGGATACCTTCGCCCCTCTTGCCAACTGTGGGTACAATTGGAACGTTAATGAGTTTTGAAAATGTGTTATGTTCAAACTTTCTACCACTGCTCTCAAGTTCATCATACATATTGAGAGCAATTACCATTGGCACTTCAAGATCCAGAAGTTCTGTTGTCAGATATAGGTTTCTTTCCAAGGCAGAAGCTGAAACTACATTTACAATGACATCCGGCTTTTCTTCCAGTATGTAGTTACGTGCATAAAGTTCTTCAGGAGAATAAGAAGAAAGTGAATAAGTTCCCGGAAGATCTACCAGTGTAAAATGGTAATCATTATGTCTCAGGTATCCCTCTTTGGCGTCTATAGTTACACCACTGTAATTTCCTACATGTTCGTGAGCACCTGATGCCAGGTTAAATATTGAAGTCTTGCCGGAGTTGGGGTTGCCAATAAGGGCTACTTTAATATTTTTCTCTTTTAATTTCCTTTTATTAGACTCATCATTCAGTATAACTCTGTTTGGTAATTTAATTGCCTCTTGTTTGTGGTTTTTATACTTAATACCATTGAATGTATTAATATTTGTCAACTCATCTGTTGCTGAAGATTTGCCCGAGAGGATATTTACATCGTCTGAATAACCATTTTCGGAATATCCGTTTTGGGTAACTTCGGATTTCATAATGGTAATTTCAATCATCACCGCCTCACTACGACGTAAAGAGACTTCATACTCCATGATCCCATATTTAATTGGATCCTTAAGTGGAGCATTGAGAATTGATTTTACCTCTTCACCGCGTACGAATCCCATCTCCAGGATCCGCTTCCTGAATGCACCATTACCATTTACTTTTTTGATATATGCTGTTTGCCCTGTTTGTAGTTCTGACAGTCGCATCTAAAACCTTCAATTTTTGTCTCGCAAAGATACATCAATTTCTTCTATTATTTATAACCAGTATAAATAATGTAAGGTAATTTAGTTTTTTTACAGAAACTATTAACAGATGGATTTGTTGTAAAATCAAGAGAATATAAAAATCAAAAAATATGGAGTATAGAATCGAAAAAGACACATTGGGAGAGGTGAAAGTACCGGCACAAAAGTTATGGGGTGCTCAGACAGAGAGGTCCCGGAGTAACTTTAAGATAGGGGAATCTGCATCCATGCCAATTGAATTGATCTATGGGTTTGCTTACCTTAAGAAGGGAGCAGCTTATGCAAATCATGAGCTTGGGGTATTGTCAGTTGAAAAACGTGATCTTATTGCAAGAGTCTGTGATGAGATTCTAGAGGGAAGACATGATGATCATTTTCCTTTGGTTGTATGGCAGACAGGATCCGGGACTCAAAGCAATATGAATGTGAATGAGGTTATTGCTAATCGAGCGCATCAGCTTGCAGGTAGAAAAGTGGGCGAAGGAGAAAAGGTACTGCAGCCAAATGATGATGTGAACAAATCGCAATCATCTAATGACACATTTCCAACAGCTATGCATATTGCATGTTATAAAAAGGTGGTAGAGAATACACTTCCGGGTCTGCGTCAGCTTCATAAATCATTAGAGAAGAAGTCGATAGATATGGCTGATGTGGTGAAAATCGGACGTACTCATCTTATGGATGCAACACCTCTGACACTTGGACAAGAGTTCAGTGGTTATGCGTCTCAGCTCGAACATGGAATCAAAGCAATTGAAAACACATTGCCACATTTGGCGGAACTTGCTTTAGGTGGTACCGCTGTTGGCACAGGCCTCAATACACCAAAGGGATATGATGTTTTAGTTGCAAAATATATTGCTGAATTTACCGAACTACCTTTTGTTTCTGCTAAAAATAAATTTGAAGCACTTGCAGCTCATGATGCAATTGTTGAAACACATGGTGCATTAAAGCAGATTGCTGTATCTCTAAATAAGATTGCAAATGATATACGTTTACTTGCATCTGGACCAAGAAGTGGAATAGGTGAGATCAATATACCTGCAAACGAACCAGGTTCTTCGATTATGCCTGGCAAGGTTAATCCAACACAGGCTGAAGCACTGACTATGGTTTGTGCTCAGGTAATAGGGAATGATGTTGCTATAACAGTGGGGGGGATGCAAGGGCATTTTGAATTAAACGTGTTTAAACCTTTGATGGCAGCTAACTTCCTTCAGAGTGCACAACTACTGGGTGATGCAGCACGCTCTTTTGATATACACTGTGTACAGGGTATAACACCAAACAGAGCCAGAATAAAGGAACTGCTAGAAAATTCACTTATGCTGGTGACAGCCCTAAATACCAAAATAGGTTACTACAAAGCTGCAGAGATTGCAAATGAGGCTCATAAGAATGGTACTACACTTAAAGAGGAGGCTGTACGTCTTGGATATGTGACAGCAGAAGAATTCGATGAATGGGTACGACCTGAAGATATGATTGCCCCGTTTAGTTGATTAAAGGTTAACAGTTATTATAGACGGCGTCGTTTCAAGATGCCGTTTTTTCTTTGTATTTTTGTATACTTATTTATCGATAGACCAAATAATTAACAATAAAATAAAATTTAATTTAAAGTTTATGGCTACGAAACCATTTGTTTATCAGGAACCATTCCCAATGTCGGAAGATAAGACTGAATATTATCTGCTTACCAAGGATCATGTTTCTGTTTCAGAGTTTGAAGGGAAAGAGATCCTAAAGGTCTCAGCTGAGGGATTAACGCTTATGGCACAGACTGCATTTCGTGATGTGGAATTTTTACTGCGTCCTGAACATCAGGAGCAGGTGGCAAAGATTCTGAATGATCCGGAATCCAGTGAGAATGATAAATTTGTGGCTTTAACATTTCTGCGTAATGCGGAGATTTCTGCTAAAGGAGTTCTTCCTTTCTGTCAGGATACAGGTACAGCAATTATAACCGGAAAGAAGGGTCAGAATGTATGGACAGACACCAATGATGCTGAAGCTCTTTCCAGGGGTGTATATAATACTTTTGTCAATGAAAATCTTCGTTATTCTCAGAATGCAGCACTTAACATGTATGATGAGGTTAATACAGGTACAAATCTTCCTGCACAGATAGACCTGTATGCTGTTGAGGGAAATGAATATAAATTCCTTTTTATTGCAAAGGGTGGAGGTTCGGCCAACAAGACATATCTGTATCAGGAAACAAAAGCATTGCTTACTCCCGGAAAATTGGAGAACTTCCTGATTGAGAAGATGAAATCACTGGGTACAGCAGCTTGTCCTCCTTATCATGTTGCTTTTGTTATTGGTGGGACATCTGCAGAAACAAACCTTAAAACAGTAAAACTGGCATCTGCAAAGTATTATGATAACCTGCCAACAGAAGGGAATGAACATGGTCAGGCTTTCAGAGATATAGAACTTGAAAACAGATTGAAAAAAGCCTCTGAAGAACTTGGACTGGGAGCACAGTTTGGAGGAAAGTATTTCGCTCATGATATACGTGTAATTCGTCTACCTCGTCATGGTGCTTCATGCCCTGTAGGTATGGGTGTTTCTTGTTCAGCCGACCGTAATATAAAAGCAAAAATCAATAAAGATGGTATCTGGATTGAGAAACTGGAGGATAATCCTGCAAGATTAATTCCTGAGGAATATCGCCAGGTTGGTGAAGCAGGAGGAGTTAAGATAGATCTGAATCAGCCTATGGAAAAGATCCTTGCAGAACTATCAAAGTATCCTGTTTCTACACGTCTGTCTTTGAACGGAACTATTATAGTTGGTCGCGACATTGCTCATGCTAAACTTAAAGAGCGTATTGACAGAGGTGAAGGTTTGCCTCAGTATATGAAAGATCACCCAATTTATTATGCCGGTCCGGCAAAAACTCCTGCAGGATATGCATCGGGATCTATGGGACCCACTACTGCTGGTAGAATGGACTCTTATGTTGATCTTTTCCAGTCACATGGAGGAAGCATGATAATGCTGGCAAAAGGTAATCGCAGTCAGCAGGTAACAGATGCTTGTAAAAAGCATGGTGGATTTTACTTGGGTAGTATTGGCGGACCTGCAGCTATTCTTGCTCAAGAGAGCATAAAGAGCCTGGAGTGTGTTGAATACCCGGAACTCGGGATGGAAGCGATTTGGAAAATAGAGGTAGAGGATTTTCCTGCTTTTATACTTGTTGATGATAAAGGTAACGACTTCTTCCAGGTGGTTACTCAGCCAAACTGCAGTTTTAGTTAATACTCAGAACTGACAATATTTGGTGGTTTAAAAATAAAATTATGAAGAGAACGAGTTTAATTATAATATCAATATTAGCAACTATTTTCATATCATTAGGGCAAACACGCTCTGTAGTTACACTTGAAAAGGGTTGGAAGTTTACAAGAGAGGATAACCCTCAATCAAAGGAGGCTGTATATGATGACAGTAACTGGGAATCGGTTCGAGTACCACACGACTGGGCAATTTATGGTCCTTTTGATAAGAGCAATGATATCCATCGTATGGCAATTGTTCAGGATGGACAAACCTCAGCAATTGAGCATTACGGAAGGACTGGAGGACTGCCTTTCACTGGTGCCGGCTGGTATCGTATCAACTTCACTATACCTGAATTAAGTGACAGTAAAAGGGTAACCGTTAAGTTTGACGGTGCAATGAGTAATGCGCGTGTTTATGTAAACGGTAAAGAAGCAGGTTTCTGGCCGTATGGCTACAACACTTTTTATTTCGATATAACTGATTTGCTTAATGATAACGGTAGGGATAATACCCTTGCAGTCAGACTTGAAAACTTGGAAGAGGGTTCACGCTGGTATCCAGGTGCAGGTCTGTATCGCAATGTTCATATCATAACTACAAATGATTCTCATATACCTGTATGGGGAACATATATTACCACTCCTGAGGTTAACGATGAGTTTGCGAAAGTTGACGTGAAGACTAAGGTTGTAACTGCAGGAGAAGACTATAATGGGAAAGGTGTATATAAACTGGTTACAGAGATTTTAGATGGTGATGCTAAGCTTGTTTCATCTACTGAATCAGTATTGACCACTTTCGATCAGAATGAGTTTTCTCAGACTCTTATCGTAGAGAATCCAAAACTGTGGGATATCAAACAGCCAAATCTATATAAGGCTGTCTCTAAACTTTATAAAGATGACCAATTGGTTGACGAGTACAACACCACATTCGGTATCAGAACTATAGAAGTAGTTGCAGATAAGGGCTTTTATCTGAACGGTCGACTCGTTAAATTCCAGGGTGTATGTCTGCATCACGATCTCGGACCTCTTGGGGCAGCTGTAAATGATGCTGCTATTCGTCGCCAGATACGTATAATGCAGGATATGGGTGTTAATGCGATTCGCACTGCTCATAATATGCCATCACCTGATTTCGTGAGAATTGCCGATGAAATGGGTATGATGGTTATGGCTGAGTCATTCGACAGCTGGAGAATACCAAAAGTTAGAAACGGTTATAATCTATATTTTGATGAATGGGCAGAGAAGGATCTGGTAAACCTGATTCATAACTTCAGAAACAGCGCCAGCGTTATAATGTGGTGTATTGGTAATGAAGTTGAAGAGCAGAGTCACCCACAGGGAGCTAAAGTTGCACGTTTCCTTCAGGATATAGTTAAAAGAGAAGATCCTACACGTCCTATCACTAATGGGATGGATCGACCGGACCATGTTTTTTCAAATGGTATGGCAGCAATAATGGATGTGCCGGGATTTAATTATAGGTCATTCCGTTATCAGGAAGCTTATGATATACTCTCTCAGCAGGTGATTCTGGGAACTGAGACTACTTCAACATTCAGTTCGCGCGGTGTATACAAATTCCCTGTAGAGCGCAAACAGATGGCGATGTATGATGATCACCAGGCATCTTCTTATGATGTAGAACATGCAGGCTGGTCTAATCTTCCTGAAGATGATTTTATTCAGCATGATGACCTGCCATTTACAATGGGAGAGTTTATATGGACAGGTATTGATTACCTTGGTGAGCCAACTCCTTATTACAGTAACTGGCCAAGTCACAGTTCTCTGTTTGGTGCAGTAGACCTTGCGGGTATTCCAAAAGACAGATTCTATCTATATCGCAGCCACTGGAACAAAGAAGAGGAAACACTTCATATCTTGCCTCACTGGAATTGGGAAGGTCGTGAAGGTGAAGTTACTCCCGTTTTTGTTTACACTAACTATCCGTCAGCTGAACTTTTCATTAATGGAAAGAGTCAGGGTGTAAGAACCAAAGATCTTTCTGTTGGAATTGAAGGCAGCTATACAGCTGAGGCACAAAAATCTTTTGAGCGTCAGAAAAGATATCGTCTTATGTGGATGGATACCAAGTATGAACCGGGAACAGTTAAAGTTGTAGCTTATGATGAAGATGGCAATGCAGTTGCGGAAAAAGAAATTCGCACAGCAGGCAAGCCACACAGACTGGTTCTTGAAGCCGACAGGAATGTTATCTCTGCTGATGGAAAAGACCTTTCGTTCATAACAGTTTCAGTTGTTGACAGAAACGGCAATCTTTGTCCCAATGTAAGCGAACTTGTGAAATTCAACGTAAAGGGAGCCGGATCTTATCGTGCAGGTGCCAATGGCGATCCTTCAAGTCTTGATCTGTTTCATCTTCCACAGATGCATTTGTTCAACGGTAAACTGGTAGCAATTGTAGAATCTTCAGAAACTCCCGGAACTATCACTCTTGAGGCCAATGCAAAAGGATTGAGGAAGGGTAGTATTAAGATTCAGACGAATTAGCATAGAGTTTAAATAATTTACAAGTGGGCCATATCGCTGAAAATGTGATATGGCCTATTTAGATTTATATCAACTATGTTCTTTATTTTAATACATTAACTAAGTTTGTGATTATATAACATAAAATTAACAAAACATTTTAATGGTTTTACATCATATATATAACCATTGAATGTCTAATGTCTTAAAAATTAATATTATACCAGAACTAAGTCCACCAGACAGTTTCGCTTGCTAATAAAATCATATTAGCAATATTTACGTTTTATTATTTATTCAAAAAAAACAATTATGAAAAACAAATCAATTTTATTAATTACTCTTTTCACTACAGTAATTTTGATATTATTGTTAGGATGTGATGAAAAAGTGAAAATGGAATTATCAGAAGATGTATATTCAAACGAACAAATGACAACGCGACTATCGGAAAACCCTAAATGAGATTATCCTGTAAAACCAGGTACAGAAAAATGGAAATCACTAAAAACCCATTCAGAAAAAGTATTATTATGTCAAATACCTGATAGTGTACTTAAAAAATGTTCAACACAAACACTATTAAGTTTATGTTTGAATTATCCACTCAATTTTGACTTTTATGCCTATAGCTCATTGAAAGAAGGTGTTGTAAAAGTGTCAAAAGAATTTAATGGTTTGATCGAACTATTTAATAGGGATGATAATTTTTATGTATTATTGAAATATATCAACTTAGCATTAATCCAGAACGACATAAACTCAAAGATCTATACTGAAGAAAAAGGTGAAGTTATATATCAATATTCATTGATTGAATGCTTATTGAGTTTCGATGAATGTCTTAATAATTCTACAAAAGAGGAATTATTATTGTTGAAGGAAGAAATGGCTAAAATTTTAAATTACAAAATTTCTAATCCCGAATTATTTAGTGTATACTCAAAGGGGGCCTCTTTACTTTTAATTGCTAACTCATTAAAGAAAATTACACCAGAATTAAATTCTCTGAAGAAACGGAAGTTTTTATAAATACTGGTATACTGAACAATTACGATGTTTATACAGAATTATTAAGTCATCTCTAATAATTATTACTATGAAAAAATATTTATTCATTTTGATTTT
>NZ_JAQVHI010000025.1:0-29802 GCF_028696275.1 Lascolabacillus sp. | reverse complement strand
CGAACAGAGAAGTTAAGCCCAATAGCGCCGATGGTACTGCAGATTTTGTGGGAGAGTAGGTAGCCGCCGTTCTTTATAAATGTCCCGGTTGGATGAATTTCCAATCGGGATTTTTTTGTATAGATACTAAAAAAGGTTGCCAGACAGCAACCTATTTACAAATAAGCTTAAAGTAGAGTATCTAGGATCAATTTAATACTATTAATTCTTCTTCAAACTTTGTAATATTTTCAATACCATCATGGTGAACAATATAGGTGTTTTCTATTCCAACTGCACCTATGTTCGGAAGAACGAACTTAGGCTCCAGGGCAAAAGCCATTCCAGATTCGAGAGTTTCATTTGAACGAGGAGTAATTACAGGGGGTTCATTTATTTCAAGACCTACACCATGACCAATAAACTTAGCTTGTTGAACTGTCCCCATAAAATATTTTTGTAAACCGTTTGAATTGACTATATCCTCTGCAATAGAGTAGATATCCGAACAAAGTAATCCTGCTTTAGCTTGTTTTTTGACCTCATTATGAATTTCAATTGAAATCGAATGAGCTTTATATGCTATGTCAGGAGCATGTTCAATGACAAAGGTTCGACTCATATCATCCATATAGGGTTTATAATTACCAGCCATGTCTACCATTAATGTTGTACCAGGTTTAAGTATAGTTCCATTTGCACCTAAAGGAAGCAAAGGAGAGATACCTTTCCCCCCTAATGCATAATCATAAGGTGAAGCCGACTGTGCATTGTTTCCGGCAAGCATACTGCCCATAAAAATATCCATATTTTCACCATATGAACGGAATATTCCAATAGACCCATGAAGTCTCATTTCTCTTTCTATTTCAATTTGCAATTGCAAGTCGCTCATCCCTTTGCGGTACAGAGATGGAATAAGTTTATAAACTTCACTGTGAATATCAGCACATTCACGCATTTGATTTAGTTCTGATACACTTTTAATAGATCTGATTTTCCTGATAATATTTGATATATTAAGTAGTTCAGGCATTTCCAGTGCTGCCTGTAGTCTGTTAGCTGCATTAAAAGTTAACTGATCGGCTTCAATAAAAACCCTTTTTGGAGATAGTAAACCTATTTCCTTCAGCAGGTCAGGAATTTGCTCAGGTTTACGGATAGTTATTATTCTATCATCAATTAGGTCTGAAGGACGTCTAACGAAGAGAATAGGTTCTCTTTCTTTTGTAATATACAGATATCCGTCAAAAATAAATCCACATAACCAATATTGATTAACTGAAGATGTAATGATGGCAGCATCTGCATTTTCTTTCCCTAATATGTTTTGAATTTTCTCAAACTTAAGTTGTGACTCTTCTTTCGCGAGTTTGTTCATATATCTATTGACTTTTATTTCAAATATACAACATAAAACAATAACAACTCAATCAATACAGTTTTACATCCTCCGTTTTTATCTAAAAAATATTAATCACATATACCAAGGTTTCCCATTCAAAATAAATTGCTATATCTTTACGAAAAGATAATTGGGGTGTAGATTTACAACAAAGTGTACGGAAAGATATTAATAGTAGAAGATGATCGCTCCTTTGGGACCATGTTATTAAAATGGTTCGAAAGAAATGGTATTACAGCAACATTGTGTAATGGGATGTTATCTGCACAGGAAAAACTGTCAGAATCAGAAACATTTGATATTGTGTTGTCTGATCTTCGTTTGCCTGATGGTGACGGGATTATGTTGTTGTCGTGGCTTAAAAAGGAAAAGATATCGATTCCTGTTATAATAATGACCGGATATGGTGAAATTCAAACAGCTGTATCTGCAATAAAACTAGGAGCATTTGATTTTTTAGAAAAACCTATTAATCCCTCTCTATTAACACAAAAAATTAAATCTGCATTTGAATCAGTAAGAGATAGCAAGAATACAGCTACAAAAAGTACAGCCGATACAAAGTCGACAGATACACAAGCCAGAAAGAGGTTTAGCGAAACTGGAGTAAAAATTGTAGTTGGGAGAAGTACTTTATCAAAACAGATGTACTCATATATTGATCTGGTTGCTCCCACTCAGATGTCAGTAATGATTGTAGGTGAAAGCGGTACAGGCAAAGAGCATGTTGCCAGAATGATACATGAAAGAAGTACAAGAGCAAATGCCCCTTTTGTTGCTGTTGATTGCGGTAGTCTGTCAACCGAACTTGCACCCAGTGAATTATTTGGGCATAAGAAAGGATCATTTACTTCTGCTATTGAGGACAAAACAGGTTTTTTCCGAGATGCCAATGGCGGAACTCTGTTTTTGGATGAAGTGGGCAATTTGCCATATGGAGTACAAATGCAGATGTTAAGATCACTTCAGGAGAAAAGGATTCGTTCCATAGGAACTTCTTTAGATATTGATGTTGATGTAAGAATAATAACAGCTACAAATGAGAATTTGGAGTTAGCAATATCAGAAGGAAAGTTCAGAGAAGATCTATATCATCGTTTAAATGAATTCATGATTAGGGTTCCTTCACTTCGAGAATGTGTAGAAGACATTAAGCTTTATGCCGAGCATTTCAGGGAAGAAGCAAATATAGAGCTTGATAAAAATGTCAGGTATATCTCTGATGATGCAATGGAAATGCTTGAGCGTTATGACTGGCCCGGCAATTTAAGAGAACTTCGTAATGTAATCAGACGCTCAGTGCTTTTTAGTTCAAATGATGAAATAACATTAGAAAACCTGCCCATTCTCACACAATCAGTACAAGAAATAGATAATAACATCGATATCGCACTTTTTCCCAAACCGGAAAATGAAAAAGAAAAAATAATTACCGCTCTTAAGAAGACTAATGGGAATAAATCAAAAGCTGCAATATTGCTTAATATTGACCGGAAAACATTATATAATAAAATCCACCTTTATAATATCGACTTATAAATAGTATTTTCTCACATTTTCAGTAAAATCTTCTATCATTTTTACTGTTTCTGTCAATTCTTTTTTCCAATTCGGATATTCAGACTCATCCCCATTTTTAAGTTTATCCATTTTACGGAGATTAGTACATAGATATTCAGCATCAAGCTGACTCAGAAAAGGATGTATTTTATGACAAATCTTCTGAGCTTCCTTAAAATCACCTTTCTCTATAAGTTGAGTAAGGTTTTCGGTCTCAGCTGATGACGATTGCACAAATACAGACAGCACATTTTTAATATATTCAGTATCATTGCCAAACATTGATACAAGTCCCGGAAACTGCTCTTCTATAGACTCTCCGTTAAAATTATTGTCAGATAATATTTTCTCCTTACCATTAATGTTATCAATAGACTCCTCTTTACCAGGTTCTCCGGAAAGAACCTTAAGAAGTCGGCTCATCTGAATAGGTTTACCAACAAAACCTGTGAATCCTTCATCTTTTGCCTTCTGTTTAGAATATTCATCATTCGCAGTCATCAGCCAAACAGGTATTTTTTCATCCCTTTCCCTAATCTCTTTCAGTATCTCTGAACCAGTAACATTTACCATCTGCATATCAGTAAATACAATATCAAATGAAGAAACTAATCGAATAAAACCTTTTATATCACGAGTATTACTGCAAAGTTTTACCTTAAATCCCTTCTGTGTAAGAAATTCTCGAATCATATTTCCCAATGATATATCATCCTCGAAAATTAAAATTTTGCTGTAAATATTGTTATTTACATAAGTGTTGATTTCACTGTTGGAATCTTCTGGTATAAAATCAGTTATATGTTTTAATGGCAATTTAATTGATACAACAGTTCCCTTACCTTTTTCTGAAGAAATATTTACATCCCCGTTCAATGAATTTGTCAATCCCTTGGTAACATACAAACCAAAGCCACTTCCTTCTGCTTTTAAGGGATTATTTGTTCTGGAGAAAGGTTTGAAGATCTTCTGAAGATCATTTTTATCAATTCCTACACCAGTATCAGAAATTGTGAAGACAAGCATACCCTCTTTCTCTTGAACGAGTTCGATATCAACACGTCCTTTCAACGTATATTTAACAGCGTTGGAGATAACATTTGTCAAAATCTGCTTCAGGATAGTATAGTCAGTTTCAACATAATATGGAGAATTTAACCAGTTGTCAAAATTCAACTGGATGTTTTTGTCATCAGTAAGTGGACGAAACATATTCAAAATATCCTGAACAAGCTCGATTAAATTAAAAGTACTTTTTTGCAGAGAAGCAGTTTTCTGTTCAAGACGAGAAAACTCCAGTAGATTTGTAAGCATACTTAAGATATGCCTACCCGAATTCAGTGCTGATTTTAATTGCCTTTTTCTTGCCTCCTGTTTTTCCTCAGAGTCCCAAATCTCCATGTATCCCATGATAGAGCTTAAAGGTGTTTTAATATCATGTGATACTGATAAAAGTAGTTTGTGACGACTCTCTATCAACTCTTCAGTAAGCTTCTTTTCTTTAGAAAGTTCTATTCTCGCTCTCTTACCTTTTCTTAAATCATCCGTAATAAAGAATATAATAATCAGGATTAATAAGATAGAAATTGCCCCAACCGTAATAGCAAACATGAATATCTTTTGAGTCAGCATCTCACTACTGTCAGTTCCCCGCTGAGCCGTTTGTATAGCCTCATTATAGAACTGTGTAATCAGTTTAGAAATATTAAGTGAAATACTTTGTTCAGCCAGTACCAGCTCACGAACCTGCCTTTCAATTCTCTCCATCTGATTCAAATATGTTCTTGAAGCCTCCTCTGTTATACCTTTCAAATCGGCATACATCAAAGTATCAACCCTTGTTTCTGCTCTGGCTTCCTTTTCTGTATGAGTTATATTTATAGTTGTGTCAGGTTCGAATTTTGGATTAAAAAGATGAGACAATCTACTCCAGAAGTCCCTCCGCTCACGGTGTACAATTGTAGTATCGCTACTGGTTGTAACATTAACAGTATCTTTTATTACAGGCTCTATTGTCTCTATTTTTCTGTCAAGTTCAATCAGCGGACTCTGAGATCTGAATTGTCCAATCAGTCTTTTTACAATTAAGTTTTTCTCATTCAATAGCGAATCTATATCTTCAAGCAAAGCACTTTGGTCACTCTCAGGAGAAATTCCTTTAATTATCTCAATTTGTTCAGTAATATCCTGAGTAATTGAATCATACTGTTGCTGGTAAACCCTACGCGGCGAAACAAGATACCTGTTTAAAATATCTTGTGCATTTTGTATAGATACAATTAAATGGTTACTATAAAGCAGTATCCTGTAAGAATTGTCCATCTCCACCTTTTGAGCATCGATATTCTTCTTTAGCATTCTTGAATAGACAAATAAACCACTAAAAAAAAGGAGTACTACAAGGAAAATCAGTCCAATCTTAAATGTAATCCGTTGTTCAGGAGTCTTTTCTGATTTCATCGACTACAATATTTCAAGCCTTAATAATTTCTCAAATATACATCATATATTTTAAAGTGACAGAAACTAAGAAAAACAATAAAGTGTGTATTTACACACAACAATTGTGGACAAATTCCACATATTCCACAAAAATTCCACACTCTTCCACTAATCCATTTATTAGGCAGATTAAGTTTAATGATCAGTTATACAGTTTATTAGCGATTGATTTCAATGTCGACTAAAACTTTTGTACGAAAATTGATAATAATATAGCAGACGAAGAGACGTCTATAAGTTTAGAAATAATTTAGTGTTCATTAATGTATTATTATTATGAAAAAGGTATTTTTATTATTCGCATTAATCGCAGCTGTTTTCACAGTGACAAATTTAAACAGTGCAAATGCAACAGAAAAACCAGCCATTACCATTTCTTTAGAAGATGATGGTTTTGTAGATGTAAAATTAGAGGATTTAAATGAACAGGTTCAAGCTTCAATAAATGCATTGCTTGAGGAATATGATGTTCAGGCATTGAAATATAATTCAGAAAAGAAAGTTACGAAGGTATCACTTGTAAAGAAGGATGACCAAACAACTAAAGTTGTATATTTTGATGATTCTGGAAAAAAGAAAGAAAAAGAACAGAAAGAAACTGAACAGCTTGAACGAATGGAACAAGAACTTCCAACAGCTTAGATAACAGACAATAAATATATAACAGTTTTGTTATTTTAAAAAGCTGAAATACACACACAACCTAAAAGGTAATTAAGGGAACAAACTACACTATCGCACCTCTTTATTTTACCTGGTCTGTTTACTCTACTTTTTAAGACCAAGGATAAACAATAGCCTTCTTAAATGAGATATTTAGGAGGGCTATTTCTCTTTTTATTTGTATATCATCAGAATATAATCTGATTATTATTTAGGTATAAAACTAAAAGGATAATATATACCGAGTATAAAAAGAATATAAGATTTCTAGGAATTCCAAATTTCCCAGGCAGCCAGAGCTTGCAGCTCCAGCATCTCCTGTCCATTCTTTATTGAGGCGCCAATCTCTTTTCCTTTCTTCAGGAACAATGTTTCCTCAGGATTATATACAAGATCATAAAGTATATGGCCCGGAGTCAGATATTTATAAGGGATGTCAGGGCATGAGTTGATATCAGGAAAAGTGCCAACAGGTGATGCGTTAACAATAATATTGTATGTACTCATTACTTCTTGCGAAAGATCGTTATAGCTCATCACTCTCCCTTTTATGGCTTTGTTCTTACTACTACGGGACACATAAGACCATTCAATATCAATATCAGTGAGAACTTGCGAAACAGCTTTAGATGCACCACCAGTGCCAAGAATAAGAGCCTTATGATCAATGCCGGGTTTTAATAAAGGCAGTAGAGAATCTCTGAAGCCAATATAATCTGTATTATAGCCAGTGAGTTCATAGAAATACATATCTCCCGGTTTACGCAACACTTTAATCACATTTACAGCACCAATCTTTTCTGCTTCATCTGAAATATTATTAAGAAATGGTATAACTTTCTCTTTATAAGGGATAGTTACATTCAAACCCTTCAGATGTTGATTAAACAGAATTACACGACGTATTTCAAGAATATCCTCTATCTCAAAATTCAAATATTCCGCTTCAATACTCTCTTTTCTGAACTTTTCAGTAAAAAAACCTGCTGAAAAAGAGTGTTTCAGCGGAAACCCAATCAGTCCATACGTATCCATTTACTCCTACTTTTCTGCAATATAAATTGTTGTAATACCCAATGTTAACCTTCTAAGACGAATATTAGTAAAACCATTTTTTTTCAGAATAAGCATCATGTTTCTGCCCTGAGGAAAAGCACCTATAGAAGCCGGCAGATACTCATAAGCCTTTTGCTCAGTGGTGAACAGACCCGAAAACAGAGGCACCACATTGTTTGTATAAAATTTATGCAGATCCTTCATTGGCGATTTTTCAGGTGTTGTAAGTTCAATAAAAACAAAAACGCCTCCTGGTTTTAATACCCGCAACACCTCCGAGAAACTTTTATCGATATCTTCAAAGTTGCGAACACCAAAAGCTGCAATTGCAGCATCAAATGTATTATCAGAAAAAGTCATTTCTGCACAATCCTGATTCTCAAAAGAGATTACATTTTCATACCCTTTAGCCTTAACCTTTTCCACACCTACAGCCATCATACCAACAGATATATCTACAGCTGTTATCTTTTCAGGTTTAAGAATTTTATTTGCTAGAATGGCAAAATCTCCTGTTCCGGTGGCTATATCCAGTATATGAGAGTGAGGATATTTTTTTAATACTCCCAGAGCTTCACGTCTCCAGTAATCATCTATACCTAATGAGAGTATTCTGTTTAGTTTGTCATAATTAGGTGCCACAAGATCAAACATCTGAGTCACCTGCTCCTTTTTTGGTTTATCAGAATCATATGGAGTTACTGATTCTACTTTGTAATTCATTTTTCCAAGAATTTGATTACATTGTTTTCAATACGAGCTTCAAGATCTTTTGTATCAGCTTTTATAAATTTCTCACCAACTATTTTTTCATATAACTCAATATATCTCTCTGATACACTTAAGCAATACTCTTCACTCATCTCGGGTACCTTCTGTCCCTCTTGACCCTGAAATCCATTCTCCATTAGCCATTTGCGAACAAACTCCTTGGATAGCTGTTTTTGCTCCTCACCTTTCTGGAATCTTTCTTCATAACCATCACTGTAAAAGTAACGAGATGAATCAGGTGTATGAATTTCATCAATCAGATAAATCTTACCATCTTTTTTCCCGAATTCATATTTTGTGTCCACCAGGATAAGTCCTTTCTCTTTGGCCATCTCTGTTCCACGTTTAAACAGTTCGTAAGTATATTTCTCGAGCTGTTCATAATCTTCCTTACTAACCAACCCCTGAGCAATTATTTCTTCTTTGGAGATATTTTCATCATGTCCCTCATCAGCCTTTGTTGTAGGAGTAATAATAGGTGTTTCGAACCTCTGATTTTCACGAAGACCTTCAGGCAGCTGTATGCCACAAATTGAACGAGCTCCTTTCTTATAATCACGCCATGCACTTCCGGTGATATATCCACGAATCACCATCTCCACCTTAAATGGCTCACAACGAGTGCCAATAGTTACCATAGGATCTGGCGATGCAATTTTCCAGTTCGGTACAATATCTGAAGTGGCATCCAGAAACTTTGACGCAATTTGATTGAGAACCTGCCCCTTATATGGGATTCCTTTAGGTAACACAACATCAAAGGCAGAGATACGATCAGTTGCAATCATTACCAGGATATCATCTCCAATACTATATACATCGCGTACTTTTCCGTGATAAAGGTTAGTTTGACCAGGAAAATTATAATTTGTATTTGTAAGGCTGTTCATATTATTTCTTTTTTTAATCAATTTCTAATTTTTATTCACCGTCAGCGGTTTCTGATTCTTGTGACTTAAATGATTTAACAGACTCAGTCTCTTTTTCATAAGCTTCTACAATTCTCTGGACAAGCTTATGCCTGACTATATCTTTTTTATTGAACTCAACAGTTGCAATACCTTTTATATGACGCAAAATATTCATAGCATGAATTAACCCTGACTGTTGTGTACGTGGCAAGTCAATCTGAGTAATATCACCCGTTATGATCATTTTGCCATTAAGTCCCAGTCTGGTTAAGAACATTTTTATCTGAGGTTTTGTTGTATTTTGCGCCTCATCCAGAATAATCACAGCATCGTTAAGAGTGCGTCCACGCATAAATGCAAGTGGTGCAATTTGTATTATCTTGTTTTCCAGATACTCTTTTAGCTTCAAAGGTGGGATCATATCCTCAAGAGCATCATAGAGCGGCTGCAGATATGGATCTATTTTCTCCTTCATATCGCCAGGCAGAAAGCCCAGTTTCTCGCCAGCTTCCACGGCAGGTCGGCTAAGAATTATCTTTCTAACCTGTTTGGTTTTTAAAGCACGTACAGCAAGAGCAATTGCAGTATATGTCTTTCCGGAACCGGCTGGACCAATTGCAAAAACCATATCATTTACATCAAACTCTTCTGCCAATTTTTTCTGATTTGCAGTACGAGCAAGTATCGGTTTTCCATTTAGCCCATGAATTATGAGATTATCAACATTAATTACAGAAGGAGCTTTACCCTTTACTATATCAATAATATTCTCTTCCTTAAGAACATTCATTTCCACACTGAACTTCTCCAGCTCATGAATTTTCTCCTCAAAAGCAATAAGTTCATCCTCATCGCCAATAACTTTGATCACATTCCCTCGGGCTACCATTCGTAGTTTTGGGTATAATGTTTTCAATAATTGCAAATTACTGTTGTTAATCCCAAAAAATACAATTGGATCCACATTATCTAATATGATAATTCGCTCAATCATTATTCTTTATTTGAGAAATTCAGTGTAAACTGGTGAGTTCTATTCTCCTGTCCATTAATATAGTTAATAAAAGCACTGTTTACTAACCTATTACCACCAGGAGTAGGGTAATCGCCCGAGAAGTACCAGTCACCCTTATTATTTGGGCAAGCTTTGTGAAGATCCTCAATCTTTTGGAAAACTATTTGCACTTCTGCTTTTATATCCTTTGATGTTAGCATCTGAGCAATTTTTGCCGATATCTCCTCATCGGTGAAAGGAGCGTAAATATCCTTTACATAATTTACTATCTCCTCTTTTTTTCTATGTAACTGCTTTACAGATTTCTCGTAAGTTTCGTCAATTATATGTTGCATTCCACGCTCTTTCAGAAGTTCTATCGCTGCTTTAAAAGCAATAAACTCACTCATTCGCGACATATCAATACCATAGCAGTCGGGATATCTGATCTGTGGAGATGAAGATACAATAATTATCTTTTTAGGATCCAGCCTGTCAAGTATTTTGATAATACTCTGTTTAAGAGTTGTTCCCCTGACAATACTATCATCAATTATTACCAAATTATCAACACCTCGTCTGAGTGATCCGTAAGTTATATCATAAACGTGAGCAGCAAGATCATTTCTTGACGTTCCCTGAGCTATAAAAGTACGCAATTTTATATCTTTAATAGCCACTTTCTCAGATCTTACTCTTTTTGAGAGAATTCTATCAATCTCCTCTTTACTCAGGGAGCTTCCTTTTTCAAGAATATATTTTGCTTTTTTATAGTTGAAATGATCTTCGAGTCCTTCAAGCATACCATAATAAGCCACCTCTGCAGTATTTGGTATAAATGAAAAAACTGTATTGTCAAAATCATCATTAATAGCATTAATAATTTCAGGAACGAGCAGTTCTCCCAACTTCTTTCGTTCTCTGTATATATCATAATCTGAACCACGTGAAAAGTAAATTCGCTCGAAAGAACAAGGAGTTATTTTTTCTTTTTTATTCAGGATCTGATTGAGACTGATATTGCCATTGCGTTTAATCACAATAGCCTCTCCAGGCTGCAACTCTTTAACATCATCTTTTTTTAGATTGAATGCTGTTTGTATAACGGGGCGTTCCGATGCAATAACCACCACTTCATCGTCATGATAATAAAAAGCACTTCTTATACCCCATGGGTCTCTTAATGCAAAGGCATCCCCACAGCCAATCAGTCCACAAAGAGCATACCCTCCGTCCCAGTTTTTAGTAGCTCTTTTTAGCAGGAAAGGGATATCAAGTTTTTCTTCTATTATGTGACTCACTTCCTGACCATTCAAGTTGCTTTTATCAACATGGTCATATTGGTACTGAACCTCTCTATCCAGATAATGCCCTATTGACTCCAGCATAACAAAAGTATCTGCGTAGTCACGCGGATGTTGTCCCTCTTCGAGCAGTTGCTGAAACATCTCATCAACGTTTGTCATATTGAAGTTTCCTGCCAGTGCAAGGTTTCTTGATGCCCAGTTGTTGCGTCGTAACAGAGGATGTACATAGGTCAGACCACTTTTCCCTGTAGTGCTGTAGCGCAGATGTCCTATAAAAAGTTCAGCAGCATAAGGGACCGATTTTTTAACGAACTCAATATCGTTTAATTGTTCGGGACTAAAAGCGGTGAAAGAAGAATGTACTTTAGAAAATATTTCTGATATTGCACTGGAGCCAACAGCCCTTTCTCTGTAAATAAACTCATTTCCTGGTGTAGACTCCAGTTTTACAGCACCCAGACCGGCTCCTTCCTGTCCTCTGTTATGTTGTTTTTCCATAAGCAGATAGAGCTTATCCAGTCCATACTGCCATGTGCCATATTTCTTGTAGTAATAATTCAGTGGTTTGAGTAATCGGATTACTGCAATACCACATTCATGTTTGATGATGTCTGTCATTAGTTTGTAATTGTCAATCTTTCCTTAAAGAAGATACAAATTTAATCTTTATCAGGGATAAAATAATCTTTTTTGAATGATATTATTGAGAAATAATGTCAAAACTACATTTGAGTATAGATTGTTAGGGAGTCGTTTTTATTTTATCTTTGTCAGAGTAAGAATTTGATCAACTATGAATTGGGAGCAGTTATTATCAGTAAAAAGATTCGGGCTGGAAAACTATAAAAATCTAAAAGAGCATGAGCGCACGGAGTATCAGCGTGACTATGACAGATTGATATTTTCCTCTCCGTTCCGCAGGTTGCAGAATAAGACGCAGGTCTTTCCTTTACCCGGAAGTGTATTTGTTCATAACAGGCTTACTCATAGTCTGGAAGTCTCAAGTGTAGGGCGATCTTTAGGAGAAAATGTGGGTCGCGAGTTACGTAAGAGACATCAAGACTCAAAAGCGCATTTCGAAGAGATTGGCTCAATAGTCTCTGCCGCCTGTCTTGCTCACGATCTGGGTAATCCCCCATTCGGTCATTCGGGAGAAGAAGCCATTTCAACATTTTTCCTGGAGGGGAAGGGTAGCTCACTTCAATCCCTTGTTGAAGATGAAAAAGGCCGATGGAGCGATTTCACCTGTTTTGAAGGAAATGCAAACTCCATAAGGCTGCTAATGCATAAGTTCAGAGGCAGGAGAGAGGGTGGATTTGTTATGACATATTCCACTTTGGCATCCATAGTAAAATATCCATATTCTTCTGAACTGAGCGGAGGAAAAAATAAATTTGGATTTTTTGCATCTGAAGAGCATGATTATGCACAAATAGCAGATAGTCTTGGTATAATTAAACTAAATTCAAACCCTCTGAAATTTGCAAGATACCCATTGGTATATCTTGTTGAAGCTGCTGATGATATCTGTTATCAGATTATGGATATTGAGGATGCACACAAACTCAACCTGGTTTCAACAGAGAAAGCAAAGGAGTTGCTGCTTAGTTTCTTTGATTCTGAGAGACGAGAAAAAAGACTTAGTAATTTATCACTTGTTAGTGATTTGAACGAGCAGATAGCCTATTTACGGGCAAGTGTAATAGGTCTTCTGGTTGCAGAGTGCACAAAAGTGTTTATGGAAAATGAGGATTTAATTCTCAGTGGAAAGTTTGAGGGATCACTGATAAAGAAACTCCCTGAAAGAGTCAAGAATGCATATAAAACCTGTTCCGAATTTGCATTTGAAAAAATATACCGTTCAAAAGATGTTCTTGATGTTGAGTTAGCAGGTTACAGAATTATTGGCTTTTTATTGGAAACTTTTACTAATGCTATTTTAACTCCGGATCACACCTACTCTAAATTACTTTTAGACAGAATTCCTGAACAATATGAAACAGATTCGCCTTCACTTTATAGCAAAATTCAGTCCGTTATCGATTATATTTCTGGAATGACAGATGTTTATGCCTTGGATTTGTATCATAAATTAACAGGAATTGGACTACCAATAGTATAAAATTAATATAATTTCAAATTATAAAATATTTTATGATTTTTTATTGAAAAAATTTGGTTTGTTTTAAATTCTTTTTTATATTTGCTTCGTGGTTTTTTCATAATAGTATTAGATTTAAGGTTAACATTTTTGGCAGGATGTCGTGAGACATTCTGCCAAATTACATGAAATAAGGTATTAAGATAACCAAATTAAACATATTTGAATCTTTTCCATTCTTTATAAACATTCTTTTAATATTGTCAAAACTTTCTTATTTTTGTGTATTAATATATTCTAATGAAAAAAACAGTCAATATATTACTCCCGGTTTTAATATTTTTTATGCTTATACAGTGCAGATCAGATGAAAAATCAATAAATAGGGAGCTTACACAAATGGCTGCAGATCTTAATATTTCTGCACCTGTTATGTTAGATCAGTATACTCGTTTCGATAGAGCTGCAGTTAGTGATGACAATGTTTTCAGCTACAATTATACAGTTCTGAATATTTCAAATCCTGATTCTTTAATTCAGGAAGTATCAAATAGTTTGAAAGATGCTATAAGAAAAGAGTTCTCAACAAATCCTCAATTGCAGTTTTTTAGAAAAAACAATGTTGTAATCGAGTATGTTTATAAGGATGAGGATAGTAATATTATCCGTTTGTTAAAAATAAATCCCGAAGATTACCAGTAAAATTATATATTATGAATCACTATTTTTTTATAGATGAAACCGGTAAGCAGAGAGGTACCTTCTCTCCCGTAGAGCTTAGGAGTGAAAACATCAAGAGAGAGACGCTTGTCTGGACACAAGGTATGGAAAACTGGAAACGAGCAGATGAGGTCAGTGAACTGCAATTTATTTTTGAGCATAGTGAGGATGTGCAAAGTAGTATCGATCAACCTGCAGCTCCAGTTACCCGGGGAAATGCACCATTTGATAAAGAGAACAGAAATATTATGCCAAAAACATGGCTGATTGAATCAATACTTGTAACAATCCTTCCATTTATGTTCTGTGGTAGTTTCTTAAGTCTTTTAGGAATTATTGCAATAGTGTATTCTGCTCAGGTTGAGTCGTTCTATAACAGAGGGGATTATACTGCAGCTATGGAGTCATCACGCACAGCCGGAAAATGGACTAAAATCACTTTCTGGATTTTTATTGCATGGGTGATTTTGTTAGCAGTTTCAATGTTGCTGCTTTTTGGAATTCTGGGTTTCAATCTTGCAGGTATGGGAGATTTAATTGATTTATAATAATTTAATTATATATCTAATGGAAGATAATAATAGTGTACCTCCGGTTCAGGATTCTCAATTACCTCCTCCGCCTCCTTTCACATCCAACGCTTTAAATCAGGATGATGAAATACCCCCATTAAAGCCAAGTAACTGGTTGTGGCAGTCAATTGTAGCAACACTTTTTTGTTGTAATGTTTTAGGAATTGTAGGAATCGTGTACGCGGCAAAAGTTGATGTTCTTTACTATAACAAAAAATATACTGAGGCAGAGAAATGTGCAAAGAGCGCTAAAACATGGACTCTGATTGCCTTTGTATTAGGATTGATTTCAATAATTATGTGGATAGTAATGATGTCAACAGGAAATATGCCTTCATATCTTGAAGATATCATTGAAAACAATGCTAGTGGATATAATTTTTAATATACTTTACTACATAAGTGAGTAAAAGATATAAAATAATTTTAGGTGCTGTCATGGTTTTATTACTAATGGCAGCACTTTATCTGTTTTATAACCTTAATCCGGAAACAGAGCCGATATTTCCCAAATGTCCTTTTCTTGTCCTCACCGGATATGAGTGTCCCGGTTGTGGCACACAAAGGGCAATTCACCAGCTATTGCATTTAAATATAGCTTCTGCATTAAAATATAATGCATTTATGGTATTTGCATTACCCTATGTTTTTATGGGCATATATATGGAGCACTTAGGTGGGAAGAAGCGTAACAAACGACTATTCAGAATATTGTTTGGCAGATATTCTGCTGTAGTGATATTGGTTATAATTATCCTTTTTTGGATATTAAGGAACTGTCATTTTTCAATTTTTCCTTAAGGAACCTGCCAGTATACGATTCTTTGCAATCAGATATCTGTTCAGGTGTCCCTGTACACACAATATATCCACCGCCGTTGCCTCCTTCAGGACCTATATCAATAATATGATCAGCACATTTTATAACATCCATATTATGTTCAATTATAATTACGGTATGTCCCCTCTCTAATAGTGAGTTAAAAGCTTTAAGCAGAGTCTTGATATCATGAAAATGCAATCCTGTTGTAGGTTCATCAAATATGAAAACTGTAGGGTAGTCTTTCTCTTCACCCAGGAAGTACGCAAGTTTTACCCTTTGGTTTTCACCACCTGATAAGGTTGATGAGGACTGACCTAATTTAATATATCCTAATCCCACATCCTGAAGCGGCTGGATTTTTTTAGTGATTTTCTTTTCAGTAGCACCTTTTTGATTCCCAAAGAAATCAATTGCCTCATCAACAGTCATCTCGAGTATATCATAAATTGATTTACCTTTATATTCTACTTCTAGTACCTCGGCCGAAAAACGCTTTCCATGACATGTTTCACATTCCAGTTTTATATCAGCCATGAATTGCATCTCAACTGTAATGGTGCCGTCTCCTTTGCACTCTTCGCATCTGCCACCCTCAACATTGAATGAAAAATATGCAGGTGTAAAATTCATCTGTTTAGACAGTGGCATAGATGCATAAAGCTTTCTAATCTCATCAAAAGCTTTGAGGTAGGTAACAGGATTGGAACGAGATGATTTACCAAGAGGATTCTGATCAACATACTCAACAGACTTCACCAATTTCAGGTCGCCACCAATTCCACTAAACTCAGCCCTTTCAAGCGCAGTACCCTTATAGTGATGCTGCAGTGCGTTGTAAAACACATCATTAACAAGTGAGGATTTACCTGAACCGCTAACACCTGTTACTACAGTCATTGCATTTAATGGGAACTTCACATTGATGTTCTTGAGATTATTATGACGCACTCCCTTAACCTCAATATAATTATTCCATTTACGTCTTGCATCCGGGATATCTATATGTTCTTCCCCTGTCAGGTATTTAACTGTATAGCTATCGCTTTTCGCTTTAAGCTCAGATACTTCACCCTGGTATATTACTTCACCACCTAAACGGCCGGCTTTAGGACCAATATCTATTATGTAGTCAGCTGCACGAATTATTTCTTCATCATGTTCAACTACAACAACTGTATTTCCCAGTCTTTGCAGATCCTTCAAAACGTTTATAAGAAGATATGTATCGCGGGAATGGAGTCCGATACTTGGCTCATCCAAAATATATAATGAGCCAACAAGACTACTTCCTAATGATGACACCAGGTTGATACGCTGACTTTCACCTCCCGAAAGTGTGTTTGATAACCTGTTTAATGTCAGATATCCTAACCCAACATTCAATAAAAACTGAATGCGATTATTTATTTCTGTAAGTAATCTTTCAGATATAGCAGCATCTGTTTCATCAAGTGACAGGGATGAGAAAAACTCTCTGAGCTCGGTTATCGGCATCAACACAAGCTCGGTAATTGATTTACCTCCAACCTTTACAAACAGTGCCTCCGGTTTTAGTCGAGTGCCCTTACATACATTACATTCTGTCTTTCCTCTGTATCGAGCCATCATAACACGATTCTGTATTTTATACAGATTCTTTTCCAGCATATCAAAGAAATCATTTATACCATAGATATCATGCTCATGACGACCATTCCAAAGTATATCTTTTTCTTCATCATTCAGATCATAGTATGCCCTGTGAATAGGGAAATCAACCTTGTAAGCATTGTTTACAAAATAGTTCTTCCATTCACTCATTTTATCACCTTTCCAGCATTTTACACACTCTTCCTGTACTGATAAGCTTTTATCAGGAATTACCAGATTTTCGTCAATACCTACAATTTTTCCAAACCCTTCACATTTTGGACATGCACCGGCAGGACTGTTAAAATTGAACATCATCTCTGTTGGTTCCTCAAAAGTAATACCATCAGCCTCGAATCTATTTGAAAACTGAAAAGATTCAATTCCGTTTTCTCCCCAGAAACGTACCAGACACTCACCGTTACCCTCAAGAAATGCAGTCTCAACAGAATCAGACAGGCGATTAACGGTTGACTTGTCAGAAGAGCATGAGAGTCGGTCAATCACAAGAAGTATCTCCTCCTTAGGTGGTAGTTGCTTCTGTTCCAGTAATTCATCAATTCGATAAAACTGTTCACCAACTTCCAGGCGAGTGAACCCCTCTTTCATTAATATCTCCAGCTGCTCACGCAAATCACGGTTGTTTCGCAGCTGGATATGGGTTAAAACAGCCATTCGGGTGCCCTCCCTGAACTGATACATCTTGTCTATAACATCCTGTACATAATGTCTTTTTACCTCTGTACCTGTTACAGGTGATATTGTTTTACCAATTCTGGCATATAGTAATTTAAGGTATTCATATATTTCGGTTGAGGTTCCTACGGTAGATCGGGGATTTCGTGAAGTGGTCTTCTGTTCAATTGCAATTGCCGGTGGAATACCTTTTATATAATCAACCTCAGGCTTGTTCATCCTGCCAAGAAACTGACGAGCGTAAGCCGAGAGACTTTCAACATATCGCCTCTGACCCTCTGCATATAAAGTGTCAAATGCTAGTGATGATTTACCAGAACCTGATAGTCCTGTTATTACAGTGAAGCTATTGCGTGGGATATTCACATCAATATTCTTGAGATTATTGACACGTGCCCCTTTTATTTCGATCTGTTTGTGATTACTCATACCTAGAAAATAGTGACTTAAAACGAAAACGTAACCTGCAAAGGTAATCACTTTAAAGTCTCCAAAAAAGATGCTACTGTCAAATAAATCAAAATATTTTACCTAAATTTGTCCTATTACGATGAATTAAAGTATTAGTATTATACTAAGAAACCCAAAATCAATTTCAATGGTAGAATTACTTTCTCTTGTTCATAACGAGCTTAAATTCCCGATTGATAATCCGGTTTTGATATTTGCTATTCTTTTGTTGATAATACTTTTATCTCCTATACTACTTAAACGTTTTAATGTTCCCAGTATAATAGGTTGGATTATTGCAGGAGTAATAATTGGTCCTTATGGATTAAACTGGATAGATAATAATAATGCCGGTGTAGAGTTGTTTTCTACTATAGGTTTACTCTACATCATGTTTATTGTAGGTCTGGAACTTGATTTTAATGAGTTTATCCAGAACAGGAATAAAAGTCTCACTTTTGGATTTTTCACATTTATTCTTCCAATAATAATCGGATTCCCAATATGTCACTACCTTCTTGGCTATGATGTAAATGCAAGTTTACTCACTGCAAGTATGTTTGCAACACATACATTAGTAGCATATCCTATTGTAAGCCGAATGGGGGTAGCCCGTAATCAGGCAGTAGCAATAACAGTAGGTGGTACTATACTTACAGATACAGCAGTACTAATAATATTGGCCCTCATTTTATCCAACAGTGATGGCGGTCTGGAGATTGGATTCCTAATAAGACTTCTGATTTCACTTGCAGTATTCTCCGTTATCATTTTTATGGTGGTACCAAAAATAGCGAAGTGGTTCTTTAAAAGAGCTGATTCAGAGAAATACTCCAACTTTATATTCGTTCTGTTTATTGTATTTGCTTCCGGTTTTCTTGTTGAGCTTGGTGGCATTGAACCTATTATAGGTGCTTTTGCAGCCGGACTGGCATTAAACAGGTTAATTCCACACTCATCTGCATTGATGAATAGGATTGAATTCTTTGGGAATGCACTTTTCATCCCAATTTTCCTTATTTCGGTCGGTATGTTAGTTGATATGTCTATAGTTTTTGATGGACTTTGGACCATGATTGTTGCTGTTACACTAACAATTGTAGCTTTAGCCGGTAAATGGGTCGCAGCATATGCTACACAAAAATCTTTTCAATATAGTTCTGTTCAGAGAAATATTATATTCGGTCTGAGCAGTTCACACGCAGCCGCAACCCTTGCAATTATACTTGTTGGTTACAGAGCAGAGATATTGGATGAATATATTCTTAACGGAACAATTATACTAATACTTATAACATGTCTGATTGCAACACTGGTTACTCAAAAAGCAGCAAAGAAAATTGCCAGAAGTGAGGAGGATGCACCTTTAACACCTGCTGCAATGGGAGAGTTTGCACAGGAGAAGATACTTGTTCCAATAGCAAACCCATTAAATATTGGTCACCACATTGAGTTAGCTATGTTGCTGAAGGATAAAAAATCGGTCAACTCTATCTCCCTCCTTGGGGTGATGGTGAATAATGAGGAGGTTGAAAAAAATATTGTCAATTTCAGAAAACAGCTTCAGGTATATATCTCCACAGCAACCGCAGCAGAAGTGGACGTGGATATTATTACTACCATAGATCATAATCCAGCTGATGGAATTGCAAGAATTGCAAAAGAAACGATGACCGATCTGGTAATTCTTGGATGGCCGGGAAAGGCAGGTATCTGGGACAAACTGCTTGGGGAGAGAATAGAGCAGATAGTTAAGAATTTAGATAAAAACTTATTTGTTTGTCATCTGGAACAAAATTTAATTACTCATAAAAGGATCGTTGTTCTGTCTCCTCCATTAGCCGAGAAAGAGGATGGCTTTTCATTGTGGGTTAAAAAGATCACCAAGCTCTCAACAGAACTTTCTATTCCAATATTGCTTTTGGGAGATCCACAAACATATAAGGTTATCTCATCACATAAAAAACCAGGAAACATTGTTTTTAAACAATTCACAGATTGGGATAACCCGATGTCTTGCGGAAATGAAATTAAAGAGAATGATTTAATAGTTCTTATCTCAGCACATCAGGGTTATATTTCTCATATCCCGGTCCTGGAGAGTCTGCCAACACGACTAGAGAATCGCTTCCCTAATCACAATAAAATCGTTGTGTATCCAAAACGTAATATAGTTGAGGAACTGCTGGAATCTGATGATTTTATTTTTACTCCATGATAAATGTGAAATAATAAATAATAACTACCTTTTAATATCTTTTCTTAATAGTAATGAATAGAAAATTATTATTTGTCTGCTTGTGTGCAATCACAATCCTTCTTTCTTCCTGTGGTACTTCTAAGAGTACACTTGCTTATCAGTCCGACTCAGCACCTAAAAGAGAGTTTAGGGGAGCATGGATACAAACCGTGGGGCAATCACGTTATAGTCAGATGAACAGTGCTGCTATGAAGCATTATTTATCTGAAATGGTAAGAAAACTTGATGAAGCAGGGGTTAATGCAGTAATATTTCAAATACGTCCCGAAGCAGATGCCTTTTACAAGTCTGATCTTGAACCGTGGAGCAGATTTCTTACAGGGCAGCAGGGTAAAGCTCCTGATGACCCTGAATTTGATCCACTTGCCTTTATAATAGAAGAGTGTCATAAGCGAGGTATGGAACTTCATGCATGGCTTAATCCATACAGGGTAAAGACAAACATCACCAATTCTCTTGCCAATAATCATATTTTTTACAGATATCCTGAGAGATTTGTACAATATGGTAACCAGTTGTTTTTTGATCCGGGTCTTCCCGAAAACAGAACTTTTATTTGTGAAGTGGTTAGAGATATAGTTACACGTTATGATGTAGATGCAATTCATATGGATGACTATTTTTACCCATATCCTATTGCAGGTGAACCTTTCCCTGATGATAAAAGTTTTATGCAGTTTGCTGCCTCTCAAGGTTTCTCCCCATCCCAGAGGAGCGATTGGCGCCGCAACAACGTAAACCTTCTTATTCAGCAGATTAAACTAACAATTGCCGGCACTAAGCCTTGGGTCCGTTTTGGAATCAGTCCTTTTGGAATTTACCGAAATAAGAGAAATGATCCAAACGGTAGTGATACAAATGGGTTGCAAAACTATGATGATCTTTATGCTGATATAAAACTATGGGTTGAGAAGGGATGGATAGATTACAATTTGCCTCAGTTATATTGGGAAATTGGTCACTCTGCAGCTGACTACACAACCTTGCTTAATTGGTGGAGTATAAACAACTTTGGGCAGCATCTCTATATTGGTCAGGATCTTAAAAGGAGTATCGACAGAAATGAGCTTAACACAAAAATAGATCAAACAAGGAGATTGCCAATGGTTCATGGCAACTGCTACTGGTATGGTTATCAGATTCTTGATAATTTTGCCGGTGTTGCAGAAATACTTAAGAATGATATCCATAGTTCAAAGTCATTAATCCCTGCATATACTCATATGCATGATGGCAAACCCAAAAAGGTTAGTAAAATCTCTAATGTTTATACCGAGGATATGCATTTTCTTACCTGGGAGCATAACAGGGACAGTTCAAATCCGGAAACAGCACAGAAATTTGTGATATATCGCTTCCGTGATAAAGAGAAAATAGATATAAACAGAGCAGAAAATATTGTAGATATAACACCGGATAATTTCTTACTACTGCCATATGAGGGAGGAGAAAGCAGATGCACCTATGTGGTAACTGCCTTAGATGCTTTTGGAAATGAGTCAAAAGTCAGAAAAATTAAAGTAAAGCTATAATTATTAATTATATCTTTGCATCGCAGAAATCTGTTAGATGACAAATAGCAGAGTATTATTATAGAATGAAATAAATCAGATGGTAGAGAACGAACAATTTCCCATGATAGCCAAAACTTTGGCAGAGCTTGAAGATGTATTGGCTGAAGAGTTGATCGGGTTAGGTGCAGATAACGTAGTGATAGGTACTCGCATGGTGTCATTTACAGGTGATAATGCCTTGATGTACAAGGCTAATCTGCATTGCCGTACAGCACTGCGTATATTGAAACCTATATATGAGTTTAAGGCAGAAACAGCTGATGAGGTGTATGAAGCAATTAAACAGCTTAACTGGGAAAATTACCTCTCACTCAACTCTACTTTCTCAATTGATGCAGTGGTCTTTTCTCATATCTTTAATCATTCAAAGTTTGTAGCATACAGGGTAAAGGATGCTATAGCCGACTGGTTCATGGAGAGATATGAAAAGCGGCCTTCAGTGAGTTTGACAAACCCTGATGTTATGTTGAATATACATGTATCACATAACAAATGTACACTTTCACTGGATAGCTCCGGAGAATCTCTGCATAAACGTGGTTATCGAATCGCACAGACTGAGGCGCCCCTAAGCGAGGTGCTTGCAGCCGGAATGATTCTTAAATCCGGCTGGAGAGGTGAAAGTGCATTCATCGACCCAATGTGTGGATCTGGTACAATTTTAATTGAGGCGGCAATGATTGCTTTGGGTATTCCTCCCGGAATTCACCGTCCAAGTTTTGCATTTGAGAAATGGAGCGACTTTGATAAAGATCTTTTTAGTGAGATATATAATGATGATTCCGGCAACAGAGAGATGAAATATCCTATTATTGGATCTGATATCTCATCTAAAGCGATTTCAATTGCAGAGAAGAATATAAGGAATGCTGGTCTCAAGAATTATATCGAATTAAGTGTTAGGCCTTTACAGCAATATACCGAAGCTCCTGCAGAAACAGGAATTATAATAACGAACCCTCCATATGGCGAGCGTATAAAAGTGGATGAGCTGGATGAACTTTACTCAATGATAGGTGAACGATTCAAACATGTTTTTGCAGGCTACAGGGCATATATTCTCAGTTATCGTAAAGAGTCGTTCGATGCAGTCGGATTAAAGCATTCCAGGCGCTTTTTTCTATACAACGGACCACTGGAATGTGAAATGCGGGAGTATGAAATATTCTCAGGAAAGCGAAAAGAGCTCCCAAAGGAAAAAAGAGATCATTCCAGACAAGGTAAAAAAGACAACTATCATAATGAGCGAAACTCAAGAGAGGGATATCGTCGTTCAAGACGCTCTGAAAAGGGGGAGGATGAGCAAGGCAGAACCGACTTCAGCAGTCAGAGAAGAGAAGGCAGTCACGGAAGAGAGGATAAATCCGTAAGAGAAAATAGGCCCTGGAGAGAGGATAGACCAAAAAGGGAAAACAAAACAGGCAGACCCGGAGAGGGAGGCCGTTCATTTGATGCCAGGAGTAAAGACAAACCCGGAAAGAGTAATGGAGAAAAAAGAGGCTCCTTTTCTGGCAGAAGCTCCAGATCTGATTCAGGCAAGAGTCCCCGATCCTTTAAACCTAAGAAAAAAGATTAAAGGAAAATAGTTCATTTTATAGCTCTATATTTAATTCAGCAAGTTTTTTCAACGATTTACGGTCAATCTTGCCATTGCCAGTCATAGGTATTGACTCCACATTGATTATATACAGAGGCTGCTGATATCGAGGCAGTATTTTATTTACATACTCTTCTGCCTGATATTTATCATCAATATTATCAACAATCAGTACAACTGCTTCACCTAATTTAGTGTGAGGTACAGAACTGATTGCATAGTTACCTTTTAGATACGGTTGAAGGGTATCTTCAACCTCTTCAGCCTGAACCTTTATCCCGCCAGTGTTGATTATATTGTCAACTCTGCCTATAACCCTGAAGGTGGCGTCATCCCGAAGTTCAACAATGTCATTAGTTACAATAGGAGCATCAGATATTTTTGGTGCATCAATAATAAGTGTACTGTTGTCGGACAACTTCAGATTCACTCCCGAAAGTGGGGTGTAGAAATCTGATACACCCTCTCCATTTATCTTTCTAATAGCAATGTGTGATAATGTTTCTGTCATGCCATAAGTAGAAAAGAGAGAGTTGGGAAGTAACTTTAAATCCTCTTCCAGTTCTTTATCAATAGCACCGCCACCAATTATTATATTGCTAATCTGACTTAGTCGTATTCTCTCTTTCTCAGAATTAAGTGAGTTATATACCTGTAAAGGAACCATTGCTGCAAAATCAAATGATGATGATACCTCTCTCAAAGGGTTACCGTTTGGTGTTACAGGATATATATCCATACCGCAGTAGATTGCACGCACAAGCATCATCTTACCTGCAATATATTCAGTAGAAAGACAGAGCAGAGCCCTGTCATTCTCTTTCAGCTTAAAGTATTCACAGGTCATAGCAGCACTTTCAATCATTTTTTGTTTGTCTACTATGATCTCTTTGGGTTTTCCTGTTGATCCTGAAGTAAAAAGCTTTATTCTATTATCCAAAGAAAACCACTCATTCAGGAAAGTGTATATCTGCTCAAGGAAACCTGAGCTTTTAAAGTAGAGTGGCATCTCTGCTCCCATGAAATCTTCCCTGTAAAAAATCTTCCCTGAGATCTTAATCTTATCCATTTATAATTTTATTTATTCCGGGGAAACTTCCTTCCGGATCAAACCATAAATATTCTCCCTTAATTTCTAATGGCAAAGGTGTATTGTTCAAGTATAAAGATCCTGTCCCCAATCCTTGTGGTATGCTGATGTTGAGTGTTGAGCACCATTGAGATATTGAATTAAGTCCGATATTTGATTCCAATGCTGAAGTTATCCAATAACCTATTCCAAGCTCTTCAGCAATGGAAATCCACTCTTCACAACCGCTTATGCCTCCATGCAGAGAGGGTTTAAGGATAATATATTGCGGATTGATAGTGGTAAGTAAACTCTTTTTCTCCACATAGCTGTTTATTCCAATTAGCTCTTCGTCCAATGCAATAGGGATTAAAGAATTCCGGCACAGGTAAGACATCTCTTTCTGAAGTCCTGCCTTTATAGGCTGTTCAATTGAATGAATATTCAATTCGGCGAGTTGATTTAACTTGACTAATACATCATGATAACTGAATCCTCCGTTTGCATCAACTCTAAGTTCCAGTTCTTCAGGGGTGAATTGTTGACGTATATACTTTAACAACTCAATCTCCTTATTGAAATCAATAGCTCCTATTTTCAGTTTTATACATCTGAATCCTTTTTCTAAAGCAGCTTCTATTCTGCTCTTCATCTCAGAGAAGTCACCCATCCAGATTAGACCATTTATTTTTATTCCCTCTTCTCCTCTGCTGAAACGTGTATCCCAGAGCTGCCATGATTGCTGCTGATAATGACGCATAGCTGTTTCCAGACCAAAAAGAATGGAGGGGTAGTTTTTAAGGCTGGCTGAGTCGACTAACTGTTTTTCTTCAACTGTCTTGCAAAACGATTTCAGCTGCTGTTCATACTCATCACTGTAATCGCAGCTTAAATCGGGTAGTGGAGCACATTCACCTATACCAATGTGTGATGGGTTGTTACAGTTTTTAAAAATAATGTACCATACCTTATGATCAATATAAACCCCACGCGAAGTGCCGGCAGGGTTTTTAAACTTTAATGTATATGGTACAATTTCTATTTTAAACATTACTGATTTACATACAGTATTATAACTATTGATCAGGGTAGTTTAGGGAATTTCTTAAAATCAGGATCACGTTTCTCCAAAAAGGCCTGTTTCCCTTCCTGAGCCTCTTCGGTAAGGTAATAGAGCATAGTTGCATCACCTGCTAGTTCCTGAATTCCTGCTTGTCCGTCCAATTCTGCATTCAATCCTGCTTTTATCATACGTAGTGCAAGGGGACTGTGCTTCATCATTGCTTCAGCCCACTCAACAACCTCATCTTCAAGTTTGTCAAAAGGAACAACTTTGTTTACCAGACCCATGTCAAGGGCTTCCTGTGCAGAGTACTGGCGACAGAGGAACCAAATTTCCCTGGCTTTCTTCTGACCTACAATACGTGCCAGATAGGATGATCCGAAACCTGCATCGAAACTTCCAACTCTGGGGCCGGTCTGACCAAATATTGCATTTTCTGAAGCGATTGTAAGATCACATACAACATGCAAGACATGTCCTCCTCCAATTGCATATCCATTTACCATTGCAATTACCGGTTTAGGTATGGATCTTATCTGTTTCTGAACATCCAGAACATTTAAGCGAGGAACGCCATCTTTACCAATATATCCTCCCTTGCCTTTCACATTCTGATCCCCACCGGAGCAAAATGCTTTGTCGCCCGCACCTGTTAGAACAACAACACTAACCTCTTCCATTTCGCGGCAAATGCGAAGTGCATCACTCATTTCCCCTGTAGTTGTTGGAGTAAAAGCATTACGGTATCTGGGACGGTTAATAGTTATACGGGCAATACCGTTGTAAAAGTCAAACAGAATATCTTCATATTCCTTTATTTTTGTCCAATTCCTTGTTGTCATAATTTACTGTTTTCCTGTTGTTGATAATATGATTTTATCTCTAAACTGTTCTTCTCAATAGTAGTAAAAACCTCCAGAATTACAGGAGATTTACTCTCAGGAGCAAGTAGTTTTAAAATCTGTTTTTGTAACTCATCTGAGTTATTTGCTGATAAATATATAAAACCTTGCTGCTCTGCCCAGCTTTTCACAGATGTGTTGTGGGCCGCAGTAATATAATCATTTAAAGCTTCTGAATTATTTAATCCGGGCAGAGTGTCAAATATTCCACCCCCACCATTATTATTTATCATAATTCTTAAATTGGGAGATATATAACGATTCCATATCCCATTAATATCATAAAAGAAGCTTAAGTCACCCGTAAGCAATACTGTCATACTGTTAACTGCTGCAGAATATCCAACAGCTGTTGACAGTGAACCTTCAATTCCATTTGTGCCACGATTGCTGAAACATTTAGTACCTGCAGGCAGATTAAATAGTTGAGCCAGATAGACGGAGTGACTGTTTGCAAGCTGCAGTGATACATTTTCAGGCAGCGAGTTCAGAAGTAATCCTGTTGCATACAGATCTGAATATTCAGCATCCGGTTCTGAAAAAACAGAACATCTATCTTTCCATAAATTCTTATATGCCGGGGATATTGATGAGGCATCTGTTCCCCCTGAAATATGTCTTAAGAATGTTTCATTATCACTTGTAATAATATCTGTGACACTCATATATGTGTCTATAACCTCTCCAGATGGTGATATATGCCAATGCTCAATAACCTTAGCTTTGCGAATAAAATTTTTCAATCTCTTGGAAACCGTATGTCCTCCAATTGTAATCAGAAGTTCAGGTGATAAATCAAGCATTTCCTGCTCAGTAGATGTCCTTAACAACACTTCATAAGCTCTGTTTTCCCTGTCAGAAATATTTGAGAGATGATCTGACAGTACAACCACATTATACTTAGAGCTTAATTCATTAAGAATACCCGAAATATTGTTGTCAGGAGGAAGCTGTCCAACAATTATCATCTTTTTGTCAAAGCTCAAAAATCGTTCTCTGTAATTATCCTGATCTGATATTTTGAACTCCTGAGAAGACTTGCGAATCACCCTTGTATCCGGAAGTGATTCTACATTAAAATTAAATAGTGGCTCTTCTAACTGAATATTGATGTGTGAAGGACCCTTTCTTCTGTTATCCAGATTTAAAATAGCTTCATTAATCAACCTGTTGCAATACCATAAGTCACTACTGTTTCTTACAACAGGCAGCTGCACAGAACAGTTTACCAATTTACCAAAAACAGCGATCTGAGGTATTGTCTGCCCATCCATCTGACCTATCCACTCCTGAGGCCTGTCAGCACTCAATACAAGCAGAGGCAGCTCCTGATAATATGCTTCAGCTACAGCAGGAGCCAGGTTAAGAGTAGCAGTGCCAGAAGTGCAGCAAACAGCTGCTGGTTTGCCTGTAGCCTGTATAATTCCCAGTGCAAAAAAACCGGCACTACGTTCATCTACAATGCTATAGCAAGTAAAGTCAGCATCATTTGCAAATGAATGAATTAGTGGAGAGTTTCTTGAACCGGGAGACAGCACTACCTGAGTTATATCGTGTGCTTTTAATAAAGCAACAAGTTCCAAAACACTTTTTTTATCTGAATACATCTGTAAGCCTTAATTAACAAATACTAGCCATTGTTTTAAGTTTTTGCTCCGTCTCCTTCCACTCATCTCTGCTGTTTGAGGAGGTAACTAATCCACTTCCGGCAAACAAAGTAAGCAAACTTTTCCCTATTTCCATGCATCTTAGGTTTACATATAAGTTTGTATCAGAGCTTTTGTTCATCATCCCTATAAATCCGGTGTAATATCGGCGATCATATCCTTCATACATGTCAATATATCCGAATGCCTCCTCTTTGGGCAACCCTGAAACTGCAGGTGTTGGATGAAGTGATTTTATAAGCTTCCCCAGACCAACATTCTCAGGTAAAGTAAAATCAAGGTCGGTTTTCAAATGCGCAAGATTAGCAGCTTTTGTGGTATATGGACCATTTATCTCGGGTTTTATATTAAAGGATGAAAGCTGATTCAGAAGATATGATGTTACCAGATGCTGCTCTCTCAGGTTTTTATCATCCCACGATATTTTTTCTTTTACCTGATACTGAGTTCCTGCAAGTGCTACAGTATGCCATGAGTTACCCCTGCCTGAGAGCAGAATCTCCGGTGTACTTCCCAGCCATGTTCCGCTTATCGGAGTGTGGAAAAGAAACACGTAGGAATTTTTATATTTTTCCATTGCCTTGTAAAAACTTGCTCCGGGAGAAAAGTTTCTGTTTCTGGCAAATGACTTACTACGAGATAGTACCACCTTTTTTAAAGTCCCATCTTTCAATGGCATATAAAACAGGTCGAACAGTCTGTTATAATCGTTTCTGTTAATGTTGTCAAGCTTGAATCTTTCTGATCCGACTCCAGGATTTTGTCTGTCGGGAATTACCGCATCATTTAAGTTAGTACAATCAGGTCTTATAATAAGAACAGGTGTTTCTTTTTTTATCTTGTAAGGAGCTATAACAAACCCTCTGTTTTCTTCTAACTCTTCTATATCATAGAAATGTTTTATCTCACCATTATTCTGCATTACAAACTTTGGCGATGACTCGTTAGGCAGCCTGTAAATTGCAAAACAGGCATCGTTTTCTATAAGTGAATCTAATTTTTGGTAACTGTTCTTTAAGGTCATTTTATTTTAGTATGGTGTTTAAAACCCTTACAGATGAAACTAATCTACCACCCGAAGTGGTAATATCTATATTCCATAAATGGGTAGTTTTGCCTAAATGTAATATTGTTCCGGTGGCATGAACAGTATCTCCCTCTTTTACTGCAGATAAATGATTACAGCTCACCTGTGTACCTGCAGGCTTTTCATCCTGAGTGCATAAAAAAAGTGAACCCTGGCCTGCAACAGATTCTGCCAGTGCAATAGTTGCACCTCCATGCAATATACCAAATGGCTGACATACACTTTTAGTGACGGGCATAACAGCCTCTACTTTTCCACTGGACAGATGTGTGAATGTAATTCCCAGTGTCTCCATCAAATTATTAGTTTCGCTCATACCGAGTTGAATTATAGCTGCAAAAATAGTTATAACATCGGTAAAACGAAATAATGAGCTGAATGTTCTTTACTCTATAAAATAATAGAAATTACTCAATAAACAGTATCTCTGTTTTTGGTGAAATA
>NZ_JAQVHI010000056.1:0-6959 GCF_028696275.1 Lascolabacillus sp. | reverse complement strand
CCCTTATTATTTAAAAAGTTTAGTTCTATCTCTTAATTCTGAGCCTCAAAATCCTGCATACATTTGATAAGAGCTTCAACCGCTTCTTTTGGACAGGCATTATAGATTGATGCACGGAAACCGCCAACCGAACGGTGTCCTTTTATTCCAACCATACCTCTTTCTGTTGCAAATTTCAGGAATTCTGCCTCTTTATCTTTATACTCTTCTTTCATTACGAAACATACATTCATAAATGAGCGATCCTCTTTTGCAGCTGTTCCAACAAAAAGTTTATTTCTGTCGATTTCATCATAAAGCATTCCGGCTTTCTCTTTATTGAGTTTATAGATTGCTTCTACCCCGCCCTGCTCCTTGAGCCATTTAAGGGTTTCATGCATAACAAATATAGAGAATACAGGAGGAGTATTAAACATTGAGCGGTTTTTCTCCGAATCGCTTATATGTGTGCGGTAATCAACCATAGTTTGAATAGGGCGACCAGTCTTTCCAAGTATATCTTCACGTACAATTACGAATGAAACACCGGCAGGACCAACATTCTTCTGTGCACCACCATAAATGATACCATATTTAGAAACATCAACCGGACGGCTCATGATGTCTGACGACATATCTGCTACCAGGGTAACAGGACTATCTATATCTTCATGAATCTCTGTTCCGTAGATTGTATTATTACTTGTTATATGGAAATAGTCAACATCTTCAGGGATAGAATAACCCTTAGGAATATATGAGAAATTTTTGTCAGCCGATGAAGCTACAACCTCAACTTCCCCATAAAATTTAGCCTCTTTAATTGCTTTCTTTGCCCATGAGCCTGTCTCCAGGTAGGCTGCTTTACTTTTTAACAGGTTGGCCGGTACATCAAAGAACTGTGTACTTGCACCTCCACCAAGAAAAAGAACATGATAATTATCGGGAATATTCAGAAGTTCCTTCCACAAATCGGCTGTCTCTTTCATGATTCGCTCCCAACCCGGGGTGCGATGTGAAATCTCAAGAATACCTATTCCTGTGTTGTCAAAATTGCGGATTGCTTCAATAGCCGACTCAACTGCCGGTCTGGGAAGCACGCAGGGTCCGGCATTAAAATTGTACTTTTCCATTGATTGTTATTTTAAAAATTATATCCAGAATTCAGTTTGTCACTCTTCAAGCTGATTCAGGAAGAATGACTTTTATTTGATATCCCGTTGATTTTTATTAGTTGACTCTATACTTGTCATCTCCACTCTTTAAAAACATTACTGCCTGATGGGCAGCTGCAATTCCTGCATTTCTGTTTGCCTCTGTAGTTTGTGCACCTGATTTTTTTGGTGTTGCGAAATAACGATTAGGGAATTTCTCCAGGAAGATTTCATGCTTATCAGGTTTGATATCTGTTACGTACTGAAAAGCAGGACGTTCCTCCATTATCCTAATCAAATCATCCTCAACAATATGCTCTTTACGAGCTGTATTGATCAGCAAACCATCTTTTGGCATATAAGCCAGAAGTTTATAGTCGATACAGTTTCTGGTATCTTCCAGCAAAGGCATGTGAAGAGATACTATATCACTGTTTTCAAAAAGCTCTCTATTGCTATACGCAGTAATTACTCCATACTCTCCCTCTTTCCTGAGGTCATCATGTGTCAGAGCAGGTGAATATGCGTAAACAGCCATATTAAACCCACGTGCAATACGTGCAACTTTTTTAGCAACGTTACCAAAAGCGTACAGTCCGAGTCGTCTGTTTATCAACTCACGACCAACAGATCCGTCGAATTTGTTTCGCTGCATATATATCATCATTCCAAATACCAGTTCTGCAACAGCATTGGCATTTTGTCCCGGAGTATTCATTACACAAATATTGCGACTGGTTGCAGCATCCAGATCAACATTATCATAACCTGCTCCGGCTCTGATAATAAGCTTCAGTTGCTTAGCAGCATCCATTACTTCACCATCTATTTTGTCACTTCTAACAATTAAAGCGTCTGCATCTTTAACGGCATCAAGTAATTGCGATTTCTCTGTATAGTTTTCTATTTTTTCAAATTCAAGACCAGCAGTTTCAACTACATTTTGAATTCCCTGCACTGCCTGTAAAGCAAAAGGTTTACTTGTTGCCAAAAGTACTTTCATATTTTGTTTCACTTATTAAATAAATTGGAATCACACCTTGATATGATTGGTAGATTTTTAGACAATTCTCCTATAATAAAAAATATTAATGGTTACAAATTTACAAACTTAAACGTTACAAAAAACGAAATTAGAAGAAAAAAACAAGACAAAGTTCACAAATGTTCCAAAAATAAAAGATATTTGTTCAGGAAATCGATTCATATTATCTTTGTGATAATGCACCAAAGATAACTCTATGAACAGTCATTACCCTTCCACCTTACTAGAAAATGCAGTAAATGAATTTGCGAAATTGCCCGGTATCGGGAAAAAGTCTGCACTGCGGCTTGTACTTCATCTGCTAAGACAGGATGAAGAAAAGGTGGTTACTTTTGCAGATACTATCCTTAAACTCAGACAGGAGATAAAATACTGCGCAATTTGCCACAACATTTCAGATATAGATATATGTGAAATCTGTTCCGATAAATCCAGAAGCAACTCACTCATTTGCGTTGTTGAAAATGTGAAGGAGGTTATGGCTATAGAAAAAACTGATCAGTTCAGGGGACTATATCATGTACTTGGAGGAATAATTTCTCCAATTGATGGAATTGGTCCCTCCGATCTTGAGATAGCAAGTCTGGAAGAGAGAGTTAAGTCGGGTGAAATTAAAGAGGTTATTTTAGCCCTAAGCGCCACAATGGAGGGAGATACAACCAACTTCTACATCTATCGTAAACTGCAGCCTTACAATATAAAAGTGAGCATTATTGCCCGTGGAGTATCAATTGGAGATGAAATTGAATATGCAGATGAGGTTACTCTGGGACGCTCAATTTTAAACAGGACACCGTTTGACGAATCTTTTAATCAATTATCTAAATGAGTGAATCTAAAAACATTTTCGACGAAACAATCAGCAGCTTAAAATTGTATTACTGGTTTAGCATAGCAGCGGTTGTTCCACTCTTCCTGCTTCTTATTTCTAAAATACTTACAATTAAAGTAGAAGGAGCAGAAGTAAGTGTAACATTAGAGAGATATGCAATTGTAATTACAATACTGGCTATTCCTGCTGCACTAAAACTCTTTGCAGAGATATTGAAAAAAACATCACCTGAATCCGACAATGCAACTGTAATAAAAAGATACAAAAGAGCATCAGTAATTCGTCTGCTGATAATTAATGCAGTTACATTAATGAATATAGCCCTTTATGCTATTTCAGGAAATATGAACTTCTTCTGGTTTACTATAATACTTTTTATTATTTACTATTTCTGCAGACCCTCCTATCCGGAACTGACAGGATTGACCGAAAAAGGTGAGCAGAAAAAACCTTTGAGGAATGAGATTCAGGAAATAAATAAAGCAAACGAAGCAGATGAAGAAAATACTTGAAAACAATGTTATCCGTTTACGAGCTCCTGAGCCCGAAGACCTGGATCATTTATACAGGTGGGAGAATGACACATCTCTATGGGAGTACGGCGCATCTATTGCTCCATACTCACGTTTTGCTTTGAAACAGTATCTTATTGACTCAAAACAAGATCTTTATGCAGATAAACAGTTACGTCTGATGATAGTTATAAAAGAGTCAAATGAGGTTGCTGGAACAATTGATCTGTATGACTTTGATCCCTTTCACAAGAGAGCAGGAGTTGGTATTCTTATAGACGAGAAGTTTCGTGAACAGGGATATGGATTGCAGGCATTACATATTCTTGAGGAGTACTCGTTTAATTTTCTGAAGATAAAACAGCTCTATGCCATTATTCCTGAGAATAACAGAGGCAGTATAAGACTTTTCAGCAAAGCGGGATATTCTGAGGCCGGGATACTGAAAGAGTGGCTTTCAAGCGGAAGCATATATGAGAATGCATTAATAATGCAAAGAATAAACGGTTCACTAATTTAAACAAAGATGCAGGAAGATATAAAAAAAGCAATTGAGGTTTTAAAGTCGGGAGGAATCATACTATATCCAACTGATACAATATGGGGTATAGGATGTGACGCTACCAACGAAGAGGCTGTTAAACGTATCTATGATCTGAAGCAGCGTGACGACAGTAAATCTATGCTTGTACTGCTGGACAATCCTGCAAAATTGCAAACCTACGTTCAGGATGTGCCGGAAATTGCCTGGGATATGATAGATTTGACCGACAAGCCACTCACAATCATTTATGATGGAGCAAAAAATCTTGCAGCAAACCTTATAGCTCCTGATGGATCAATAGGGATAAGAATAACCGACGAACTGTTTTCAAGAGAGCTGTGCAAACAGTTCAGAAAACCTATCGTCTCCACATCAGCAAATATAAGCGGAGAGGTATCCCCTACTAAATTTTCAAAAATATCAGCTGAAATCAAGAATGGAGTTGACTATGTGGTAAACTATCGCAGAAAAGATAATAGTGAAGTTAAGCCATCCAGTATAATTAAGCTGGGTAGGAATGGGACAATTCAGGTTATCAGAAAATAACATTATTTATTATCTTTGCTATTGTGAGACTGTTTATGCCGATACAATTTAAAGAAATACATAATAAATTTCTCCTCTGGCGCGATGAGCATATAAAAGAGCGCCATTTTTTGCTGTTTGTATGTTTCATTGTTGGAATACTTACTGCATTTGCAGCATATCTGCTTAAGCTTAGCATAGAGTTTATACAGGTATTCCTAACGGAGAATTTCAGTCAGGTAAGCCACAACTACTCATACCTTCTGTTCCCGATAGTTGGAATTCTGATTGCAGGACTCTACGTGAGATATATAGTGAAAGACGATATCAGTCATGGCGTTACAAAAATCCTGTTTGCTATATCACAACGCAAGAGCAGAATAAAGCCACATAACATGCACTCATCACTTGTGGCAAGTTCCATAACTATTGGTTTAGGAGGATCAGTTGGAGCCGAGGCACCAATTGTGCTTACCGGTTCGGCCATCGGATCTAACATTGGAAGGTTTTTCAGACTGGAGCAGCACAGTTTGATGATTCTTGTTGGGTGTGGCGCTGCAGGAGCCATTGCAGGCATATTTAAAGCTCCTGTTGCAGGCATTCTTTTTGTGATAGAGGTGCTGCTTTTAGACCTTACCATGTCATCAATCATGCCTCTGCTTGTTACAGCAGTAACCGCGACTGTGGTATCATATATGCTAACAGGAATGGATGCCATGTTTGCCTTTACACTGCTTGAACAGTTTACTCTCGACCGCATTCCTTATGTTGTACTACTTGGTATTCTGTGCGGACTAATATCTCTCTATGTTATCCGCATGATGAGCTGGTGCGAGAATATATTCCATAAACTTTCGCCATGGAGGCGATTTCTGCTGGGAGGAGTTACATTAAGTCTATTAATATTCTTTTTCCCCCCACTTTTTGGTGAAGGGTATCATACAATAGAAACATTGCTTGAAGGAGGTGACTCATTTCATAGATTAACCAATGAGAGCTATTTCTACAACTGGAAAAGTCCATGGTCGGCAATCATATTCCTTGCGTTGGTAGTACTATTTAAAGTTTTTGCCACAAGTGCCACAAACGGTGGTGGAGGTACAGGCGGTGTATTTGCTCCTACGCTGTTCCTTGGCTGTATTGCAGGTTTCATATTCTCATATACATTAAATCATATTGGAGTTGCAACATACTTACCCCAGGAGAATTTTGCGCTTATGGGGATGTCGGGGCTAATGGCGGGGGTTATGCATGCACCGTTGACTGGAATGTTTCTTATAATTGAGCTCACCGGGGGATATGACCTTTTCCTGCCTCTAATGATTGTATCCCTTGTTTCCTACGGTACAATTCTTATTTTTGAGAAGCACAGTATATATGCTATAAGGCTTGCAAAAAGAGGGGAACTAATCACACATCATAAAGATAAAGCTGTACTCACATTCCTGAAGGTAGAGAACCTTCTTGAAAAGAATATACCAACTGTTACACCTGATATGACGCTGGGTGATATGGTTAAGGTTATTTCTAACTCAAATAGAAATATATTCCCTGTTGTTGACAAAGAAAACAAACTGCTGGGCCTGGTACTTATGAATGATATTCGCAATATAATGTTCAGGTCTGAGCTCTATGATCGGTTTATGGTGAATAAATTTATGGTTGGATCTCCCGCCATAATAAATATCAGCAACAGTATGGAGGAGGTGATGGATCAGTTTGAAAAGACAAAAGCTTGGAACTTGCCTGTTGTTGATGACAAAGGGGTGTATCAGGGATTGCTTTCGCAATCATCAGTTTTCAACTCATACCGCGAGGTGTTAGTGGAAAATTATTCTGAAGGTGATGAATAGTAATTAAGGTGAAATGTAAGTTAGTAAGATGAAAAAAGAAGATTTAAGGATAGTTTTCATGGGTACACCGGAATTTGCGGTTGAATCACTGAAAACATTGGTTGAGAATGGTTATAATGTAGTGGGTGTGATTACAATGCCCGACAAGCCTGCAGGTAGAGGTTATAAATTACAACCATCACCTGTGAAGCAGTATGCATTGGAAAAAGATCTGCATCTGTTACAGCCTGAGAAACTTAAGGATGAAGTTTTTTTGAGTGAGCTTAGAAAATTAAAAGCTGATGTTCAGGTTGTGGTGGCTTTCAGGATGCTTCCTGAAGTTGTGTGGAGTATGCCTGGGAAAGGAACATTTAATCTTCACTCCTCTTTACTTCCTCAATACAGGGGCGCAGCACCCATCAACTGGGCAATAATAAATGGAGAAAAGGAGACAGGGGTAACCACATTTTTCCTTTCCCATGAAATTGATACAGGAGAGATAATATTCCGTGAGAAAACAGAGATAAGTGAGTCCG
>NZ_JAQVHI010000024.1:0-30316 GCF_028696275.1 Lascolabacillus sp. | reverse complement strand
TCTTTCAAGGAAAGCATATAGTAGGAATGATACTGATATAGTCAATAAAACGATTATGACTATATAACTTGTGTTTTGAAAATCTACTTGCATATCAGATAATATGACGGTTAAAAGTTTTTTTTACTCTCTTTATTTTCATGCAATTTAAGATATATTTTCAATACTAGCAAATAAAGTGCTAAATAATTACAATAAAAGGTCAGCAATGAATCGTAAAGTGCTAAATGCTTATAAGTATTTTGACAGTTGAATTTGCGTAGTGTAAAATACTTCCTTTAGCATGTTTGATAGGAGTAATGTCAACTTTAAATTTACGTAATAAGTGTTATTCAAAAATTTTTCATTTGTCATTTTTAAATATAAGTCTTAATTTATTAATCTCTTATATGTTTATCTTGAAAAAAGTGTAATTTTGCAGATAGTATTAACGAATGAATATATTAGTGTGAAAACTGTAATAAGAAGGTTTGCGGTATTAACCCTGATTATAGGGTGTGTTTTTGTTTCTTGCAAAAAAGGAGATATTTTTTCTGTTGAAGGTAATATTCAATCAGCAGAAGGTGATACTTTGTATCTAGAGCATAGAGGACTAGCAGGAATAGTATTGTTGGATTCGGCCATTTTAAATGATAAAGGATCATTTAAATTTAAAGAACCGGCTCCAAAAAATCCTGAATTTTATCAATTGAGGATAAGGAATAAGGTGGTTGCATTTGCTGTTGATTCTGTTGAGTCACTCAGAGTAACTGCTGATGCAAGTAATTTGTATGGCTCATTTACAGTTGAGGATTCATACTCGAATGATCAGCTCAGGAAAGTGGATGATATGAGAATGAAAACAGAGCAAGAGATAAACTCACTAGAGAAGCTTCATACTGCAAAGGAGATTGATGATATAACATTCCTGAATAGTCTGGATAGTGTTCTAACATTATACAAGAAGGAGATATCCAATCTGATAATTGGAAATCCATCTAGTGCTGCTGCTTATTACGCTGTATTTCAGAAGATAAATGATTATCTGATATTCGATCCTTATGATAAAAAGGATTATCCGATGTTTGGAGCAGTGGCAACTTCATGGAACAGGTATTATCCCGAAACGGAGAGAACAACTCATCTTTATAACTTTACTGTTAATGCTTTGCAAACTCGACGTCAACTTGAAAAGCAAGAAGAGCTGTTTCAAAATATTACAGTTGAGACAGAGTCCGGTTTGCCAGATATTTCTCTGCCTGGTGTTAATGGAGAGAGAATTTCACTTTCATCACTTAAGGGAAAAGTAGTTTTACTTGATTTTGTTGTATATAGTGCAGACTTCTCTCCCAAACATAATATAGATCTGAATAGTTTATACCAAAGATATAATTCCAGAGGTTTTGAGATTTATCAGGTATCGTTTGATTCGAATGAACATTTTTGGAAAACATCGGCAGATAATTTGCCCTGGGTTACAGTCAGAGATCCAAGATCAGTGAGTACTCCTCTATTGTCGTTATACAATGTTAGAGAAATTCCGACATCATTTATTATAGATCGTGAAGGAGACCTAATTGGCAGGGTTGAAGATTATTCGCAACTGTCTGAGCAGCTGGATAAAGTGTTATAAAATAATTCCTGTTTTATTTGGTTTTTAGAAAAAAGTCTCTATCTTTGTAAGAGTTAATCATGAAAAAAGTGAGTTTCCGGCCCTCTGAATTGGGTCGGAAATCTTATTTATATATTTAAGTAATAAAAATGTTAATATAAAGAAATATGGCTGTAACTTATATGTCTGAAGAGGGGCTTCAGAAATTGAAAGATGAATTGGTATATATGGAGTCTGTGCAAAGGCCTGAAATATCAAGACAAATAGCTGAGGCCAGAGATAAAGGTGATCTTTCGGAAAATGCTGAATATGACGCTGCGAAAGAGGCACAGGGAATTTTGGAAGCTAAGATATCCCAACTTAAGGGATTGATAGCAAGTGCACGACTGATAGATGAAAGTAGTATTGGAACTGATAAGGTCCAGATAATGAACAAGGTTACTATCAGAAATGTGAAAACTAAAAAAGATATGACTTACACTCTTGTGTCAGAAAGTGAAGCTGACCTGAGAAGTGGGAAAATTGCTGTAAATTCACCTATAGCTCAGGGCTTATTGGGCAAGAAGGTAGGCGATGTAGCCGATATAAAAGTACCTTCTGGAACTATGACTTTTGAGGTTTTAGATATTTCAATTTAAAAGTTATAATAATGGCAACAATATTCAGCAGAATCATAGCAGGAGAAATTCCTTCATATAAGATAGCAGAGAATGATAAGTTTTTTGCTTTTCTTGATGTTAGTCCAAGAGTTAAAGGACATACTCTTGTTGTACCTAAAAAGGAGATTGATTATATTTTTGATATAGAAGATGAATTACTTGCTGAAATGATGGTTTTTGCAAAAAGAATTGCAAAAGCAATTGAGACTGCAATACCGTGTAAGCGCATTGGTGTGATGGTACTTGGTTTGGAAGTGCCTCATGCACATATACATCTTTTACCAATACAGAGCGAAAAGGATATGAATTTATCAAATCCAAAATTGAAGTTGGAAGCTGAAGAGTTTACTGAAATAACTAGGAAAATAAAAGAGGCATTCATCTGAATAACGAGAATGTTTTAATTATAAGCGATGATCCGAGAAATGGTTCATCGCTTTTTTTTTATGCAACTGTCTGTGTCCATAAAATATTGAGACAGACATTTCTGCAGAAAAAATCAAAAGCATTGTTAATGTTAAAAAAGCGCATAATTAACAATGTAGTGTAAAAATATATTTGAATCAATAGAAATTAATTAATATATTTGCCAGGGTTTAGAATAAAAAACATAATCTAATATAATAATTAACCTTGTAATTAGTGTTTTATAAAGTTTTAATCTAAAGATTTATGAATGTATGAAAAGTGAAAATTATCTTTTATTAAAAGGGACTTTGTTCATATTCTTATGGATATTTTCTCTGAGCATGTTTGCGCAGAATATTACTGTAAGAGGTACTGTCTATGATACAGACGGTGAGGCATTAATTGGTGTAACAGTTCAGGTTCAGGGAACTACAACTGGTACAGTAACTGATGTTAATGGCGGGTACGTGCTACAGAATGTTGCTCCTAATGCTATTCTAGAAGTATCATATGTTGGTATGAGGACTGAAATAATTCCTGTTAGAGGAAGAACTCAGATTGATGTGGAGCTAACGGATGACACAGAGCTGCTTGATGAGCTTGTAGTTGTTGGATATGGTGAACAACGACGCAGGGAAATTACCGGATCAGTAACGAATGTAACATCTGAGAATTTTAACCAGGGGGTTACAAGAGATGCAGCAGACCTGCTACAGGGAAAGGTAGCCGGATTGCAGATAACTACTCCTTCGGGTGATGTTACTGATGGTACACGTATAAGGTTAAGAGGTGTGTCAACACTTCAGAATGACCAAGGACCATTTATTGTGATTGATGGTGTGCCTGGTGGTGATCTTCAGACTGTGGCTCCTCAGGATATTGAATCAATTTCAGTTCTTAAAGATGCTTCATCTGCAGCTATTTATGGGTCAAGATCTGCCGGTGGTGTAATTCTGATTACTACAAAAAGAGGTTCCGGTGTTAAACCGAGGGTTTCCTACGATGGATATGTAGCTGTTTCTCAAATTGCTAACAAGCCTGATCTGCTTACTGCAGAAGAGTGGCGCGATTATGCCCGCACAAGTGGCAGTGATGCTTCGGTATATGACAGGTATAATGCAAGTACCGACTGGTTTGATGAGATAACAAGAGATGCTTTTTCTCAGAATCATAGTTTATCTTTGTCTGGTGGAGGCTCCAATAATAACTATCGTGCCTCTTTTAACTATCTGAAAAGAGATGGAGTGATGAAGGATAACAATATGGACAGGTATAATTTCCGTTTTCAGATTATGCAACGTGCAATAGGTGATAGACTTCGCATAGGTCTTACCGGTTCTGCAACTGTAAGGGATTTCAGGGTGCCAAACCGAAGGAATTTTGTTCTTGCATATAATATGTTACCTGTTTATCCTGTTAAAACATCAGATGGAGAATGGTTTGATACACGTGAATATGACCAGGGTAACCCTGTTCGCAACCAGCAGTATAATGAAAATAACAGGAAAAATGTTCAGTTTTATGGTTCAGGAGATATTTTATTCAACCTGGCAGAAGGATTGGATATTAAAACAATGCTTTATAAAGAACGAAGAGCTGAAGAAGGTAGTCGATATAACAACTCCGAGACTGAGGCGGGACGTGATGACGGTGGTTATGCACAGCGTGAGAACAGAATCTGGGATAAGCATTTGATGGAGTGGCTGCTTGATTATAGTACCAGTTTCGGTGCAAACGAACAGCATGGATTTAATGCTATGGCAGGATATTCTTGGGAAGAGAACGAATATTCTTATATGATGGCGGCAAACCGTAGTTTTACGACTGACCTGCTTGGGGCAAACAATTTGGCATCGGGACAAGGATTGCGTCCTACTGATGTTGGCTCTGCAAGAAATATGAGTCGTCTGATCTCATTCTTTGGTCGTGTACACTATAGCTATCAGTCGAAGTATATGGTTACTGCAACTGTTCGTCGTGATGGTTCTTCAAAATTTGGCGCTAATCATAAATGGGGTATATTCCCTTCAGTTTCAGCTGCATGGGGAATTACTGAAGAGGCATTTATGAATGATGTTGAATGGGTGGATGAGATGAAGCTTAGAGTGGGTTATGGTGTGACAGGTAATCAATCCGGTCTTGATCCTTATAAGACACTTCAGTTATACGGTACAAGTGGTACTTATTACGACAATGGCGCATGGCTCACTGCTTATAGAATTAATCAAAATGCTAACCCTGACCTTAAATGGGAGGAGACTGCAATGTTTAATGTTGGTTTGGATTTCTTATTATTCAACAACCGATTGAGTGGTACGATTGAATGGTATGATAAACGTACAAAAGACATGCTCTATACATACCGTGTTCCTACACCACCGTTCTTACACTCTGAAATGATGGCTAACGTTGGTGATATGAAAAATACCGGTATTGAGTTAGCTTTAAGTCTGGATGCAATAAAAACATCTGACTTCAAATGGAATACATCTGTTACTGCAGCTCATAATAAAAATGAGATTACAAGTTTGTCTGATGATGTTTACACAACAAGTAGAATTCTCGTAGGAGATGCTTGGGTAAGAGGTGGATCCGGACGTACAACTCACGTTGTAGAAGAGGGGTATCCAGTAGGACAATTCTACGGTCCTGAATTTATCAGAATTGATGAAGATGGTAAATATGTTTTCCGTGATAGTGATGGTAACGAGACTAATGCGGTTACTGCAGAGGATTATACCTATATTGGCTCTGCACAGCCTGACCTGACATTTGGATGGAGTAATCTATTCAGATATAAGAGATGGGATATGTCATTTTTCCTGAGAGGAACTTTTGGAAACAAGGTTCTTAATATGGGTAGGATGACTTATGGTCACCCCGGTTACCTTATCGGTGCTAATGCTCTTAATGATCCATTAATTCATCAGTTGAAGGTGGTACCTGAATATTCTTCACTTTATGTTGAAGATGCTTCACATATCCGACTTGATAATGCATCAATAGGATACACTTTTAAAACTGAGAATCTAAATTGGCTTGAAAATGCCAGAGTATATGCAACTGGCCAAAACCTGTTCCTGATCACTAAGTACAAGGGTCTTGACCCTGAGGTTGATGAAAACAGGAATAACGGTTTGGCCCCTGGTGTTGAAGATCGTGAGTATTACCCAAAAGCAAGAACTTACTCGGTAGGTATCACTCTAACATTCTAACTTATAAATCAGACAAATATGAAAAAAATATTTAATATAACATTGTTGTCGTTAGTGTTGGGTTTATTGGCAGGTATATATTCCTGTACCAACCTTGATGAAACAGTATATGATACTATTCCTGCTGACCAGTTTGGAAAGAAACCGGCAGAAATAAATGCGATCATTGCTCCTATTTATAAAACACTTAAAAATGTATTCCCAGGTGATATTTTCCTTTTATCAGAACAGGCAGGAGATATGGCTATTACTCCTACAAGAGTAGGTGGTGACTGGTGGGATGGTGGTGTTCATATGGTTATGAAGCTACATACATGGCATGCCAGAACTGGTCTGATCAACAATGCATGGAATGCCTGTACTTCTGGTATTACCACATGTAACCAAATTTATGCTACAATTGAACAGTCTGAAATGGATGAAGAGCTGAAGACGCGGACTCTAGCCGAGATACGTGGTATCAGGGCTTTTTGGTACTATATACTAATAGATTATTTTGGAAATGCTCCGTTAGTTGCAGATTATGAAAGTACTGAACTTCCAGGTATGGCGAGCCGTCAGCAACTTTATGATTTTGTAGTATCTGAACTAAATGCGATTAAAGATGTGCTTCGCGATGATGTTTCAGATGAGAGTTATGGTAAGTTTACACAAGGTGCTGCATATACACTGCTTGCAAAGATGTATCTTAATGCTGAAGTGTGGACAGGTACTCCTAACTGGCAGGGAGTAATTGATGCCGCTGACAAAGTTATGTCAATGGACTATATCATAGAACCTAACTGGAAAGTTAACTTCGAAGTAAATAATCAGATTTCAAGAGAGATTATACTTCCTGCAATTTTCGGTAAGGATGATGGTGGTAATCATTTACATAAACGTACACTTCATTACCTTGATCCTATCGCTCTGGGTATGACAGTTGGGACCTGGAATGGTGTTAGTGCACAGCCGGACTATGTTAAGCAGTTTGACGATGCAGACCAAAGAAAAGAGGGTTCATTCCTTATTGGACCTATGATTGATCCAGGTACCGGTGAGGTATTAATAACTGGTCACGCACGTCCATTGATTCATACTGTGGATTTCAATATCATTCCCGGATCGATAAGAGAAGGTATGTGGGGTGAAGTTCACCAGGAAGAGGGTGCACGTTGTAATAAATGGGTATTTGAAAAAGGTTTGGCAAACTCAGATATGGAGAATGATTTTGCAATTTTCCGTCTTGCTGACGTGTATCTAATGAAAGCCGAAGCATTGGTTGAATTGGGACAGAATAATAGTGAAGCTACAAGATTGGTGAATGTAATCAGAGAGAGAGGATTTGGTGATGACTCTCATAATTATACATCAGTTACTATTGATGAAGTTCGCTTGGAAAGACGTCTGGAATTAGCTTGGGAAAATACTAACCGTCAAGATATGATCCGCGCAGGAAAATTCCTGGAGCCGGGATATCTTCGTCCAACAGCATCTTCTCCTCACTTGTTGCTTTTCCCAATTCCTGAAAGTGCATGGGAAACTAATAATAATCTTGTACAGAATCCGGGATATCCTGCTTTCTGAAATTACAATAACACAATAATAAATAATAAGTGCCTGAAATTTTCAGGCACTTATTATTTATATCTTGCGAATTCTAACACCTCTGACAAAATGGCATTCGCTTTTTTCAAGTATAAGATTTGCTCTAAAACGGGTTGGTAGAATATTTTGCTCAAGATTAGGCAGGTTTATTTCATCCCAGACCTGATTTGCAAATTCCATCAGTTTATCCTCAGGATATGATGCATACTGATGAAAGTAGGATTCCGGATTGCTGAAAGCTGTCTGCTGTAATTTTTTAAATCTCTCAAGGTACCATTGCCGTAGGTTTTTTTCACTTGCATCTACATAGATTGAGAAGTCAAAGAAATCTGAAACGAAAACACGACGGCGAACTTTTTTTGATGTTGAAACCTGAAGCACATTTATACCCTCAACTATTAATATATCTGGTCTGCTGAATGAGTATACCTTGTCTTTAATTATATCATAATAAAGGTGAGAATATACAGGGACTTCTAAATCGTCACGACCAGATTTTACACCTGAGAGAAACGCTAATAGTTTTTTTGCATCATAGCTTTCAGGAAATCCCTTTTTGTTTAATATCCCTCGGCGTTCGAGCTCTTCATTTGGATATAGGAAACCATCTGTTGTAATTAATTCAACTTTAGGATTTCCGGGAGTAAGTGAGAGTAGTTTTTGCAAGACTCTGGCAGTTGTACTTTTACCTGCAGCAACACTACCTGCTACACCAATGATATATGGAATTTGTTTACTTTTATTTTCGAAGAACTGATCCAGTTCATTATGCAGATTCCTGTAATGTGTAATATGAATCTGTAATAGGCTTATCATTGGTATATAGATGTCTTCTATTTCATTTAGAGTAAGTGGTTCGTTTAATGCCTGTAGTTTGGTCAGATCTATATCAGAAATAGGGAACATAGGGTGTTCTTCCAGCTTTCGCCATTCGTTTCGTTTAAATGCACGAAAGGGAGAGTAAGTAACATCGTAGAATTTGTTCATCGGGATTTAATATTAAAATAGTTTACAAAAATAAGTCTTTTTGTGTAAAACTATTCTATTTATGTTCAGGAGTTTATTTATGACGTTTTGTGACATAAAAAAACCGGCAAATTTTGGTTTGCCGGTTTCGTTTACTAATTAAGCAGATATTTATTTGATCATATCAAAACTGCGTTTCACAAAATTGCTCAATGCTTCACCCTTAAGCATACCTCCCGAAAGAAGTGCAAGATCTATCATCTGTTTTATTTTTCCATCCTCTGTAATCTCTTTTAAAAGCAGCTCTTTGTCTTTTTCTTTACTTGCATCTATTAATGATTTAATACTCGGATGCTGTGTGTTCAGTACAACCTGATAAGTGTCAGGTAATTCACCATAGAAGGCCATTTGTTGCTGCATGGCAGCCATCTCTTTCATCCTTCGTGAAAATTCATTTTGAACGATTTGTACAGGTCTGGAACTCTCTCCCAATGCCTTGAAATCAACAGTGAACTCAGTTTTTTCGATTGCAGGAAGTTGAGCTTTTATAGTATGGGTAAGTGTTTCTTTTTGTTTATCTGATAGTACAATCTCTTTGATGTCTTCTTTCTGTATGATATGGTCGATAATATCACTATCAACTCTAACAAAGCGAGTTTTTTCAAGTTTCTGTTCAAGCAGACCTACCCAGTGAACATCAAGCTGACCATCCATCAAAAGTACATCGTAACCTTTCTCTTTGGCTGCCTCTATATGTGAATACTGTTCCTGTTTATTGCTGCAGTATAGATTAATAATGTCGCCATTCTTGTCGGTCTGACTACCAGAAACAAGAGTTTTATATTCTTCGAATGTAAAGTATTCACCTTCAGTGTTCTTTAATAACGAAAACTTAGCAGCCCTATCATAGAATTTATCATCAGTAAGCATACCGTACTCAATAAATAGCTTAAGGCTATCCCATTTTTCCTGAAACTGAGTACGTTCTTTTTTAAATAACTCTTCAAGTTTATCGGCAACTTTTTTTGTTATATGGCTTGAAATCTTTTTTACGTTGTTATCTCCTTGCAAATATGATCTCGAAACATTTAACGGGATGTCAGGTGAATCAATAACTCCATGCAGTAGTGTAAGGAATTCCGGAACGATACCTTCTACTGAATCTGTTACATATACCTGATTGCTGTATAGCTGTATTTTATTTCGTTGTAGATCGAGGTTATTCTTGATCTTAGGGAAATAGAGTATTCCGGTAAGATTAAAAGGGTAGTCTACGTTCAGATGAATCCAAAACATTGGTTCTTCATTAAAAGACATGGGATAAAGATCCCTATAAAATTTAATGTAGTCCTCATCTTTTAGTCCTGCAGGTTTTTGACGCCATAGAGGGTTAACATCGTTGATAATATTATCTTCTTCTGTATCTATAAGCTTTCCTTCTTTCCAATCCTGTTTTTTGCCGAAAATAATTGGAACGGGAAGAAACTTACAGTATTTAACGAGTAATGATTCTATCCTTTCTTTTTCGAGAAACTCTTTATATTCATCATCAATATGGAGTACAATGTCAGTTCCTCTTTCATCTTTTTCTGTTTCCTGCATCGTAAATTCAGGACTACCGTCACATGTCCATTTAACTGCAGGCTCATCTTTGTATGATTTTGAAATTATCTCTACTCTATTAGATACCATAAAAGAGGAGTAGAAACCCAGACCGAAATGACCAATTATTGCGTTTGCATCATCTTTATATTTATCGAGAAACTCATTTGCTGATGATAATGCAATCTGATTGATATACTTATCAACTTCTTCAGCTGTCATACCTATACCCCGATCGGAAATAGTAACTGTTTTCTGCTCTTTATTTAGAGTTACTCGAACTGACAATTCTCCAAGTTCTCCTTTAAATTCACCTCTGTCTGAAAGTGTTTTGATTTTCTGTGTCGCATCAACTGCATTAGAAACTATTTCTCGCAGGAATATTTCCTGGTCACTGTAAAGAAACTTTTTAATAATGGGGAATATATTGTCAGTAGTAACCCCAATCTTTCCTTTTTGTACCATATTTCTTATTTTAATTTAAATGTCTATTATACATTTACAAATAGTATGCCATTTAAAGAAGGACACAGTCAATATTTTTCGAAAAAACGACTAAAAGTCAAATTTATTACAATATCAAAACTGATTCTAAATAATATAAATTTTTTTTATAGGGTATAAACGCCTCAATTGTTGCCTTTTTTCTTTAATTAAAAGTCAGATAATCAGTGGTGTTACGATAATAATTTATTTGTTAACACAAATTAATCGTATTTACTCTGGATAAGATAGTTTGTTTTATATTTATTCATATATATTTGTATGACACAATCATTTAAAAGTCAAAGCTTATGAAGACTAAAGTCGCTTTCGAAAAACAGCTATTAGGATTGCAGGATAATATGTTTAACTTCGCCCTGACACTTACAGCTGATAGAGAAGAAGCCAAAGATTTATTACAGGAAACTACGCTTCGAGTATTAGACAATAGAGAAAAATATTACGAAAATGTAAATTTCAAAGGCTGGGTTTTCACAATTATGCATAATATATTCGTTAATAATTATCGTAAAATTGTTAGAAGTCAGACTATAATAGATAAAACAGAAAATTTATATCATCTCAACCTCCCTCAGGATTCAGGATTTGATACACCAGACGGGGCATACACTATAAAAGAAATAAATAAAGCAATAAACAGTTTTACTGATGAGTATAAAGTTCCCTTTTCGATGCATGTTTCAGGTTATAAATATGAAGAGATAGCTAATCATCTGGATTTGCCAATTGGAACAGTTAAAAGCCGAATCTTCTTTGCACGTAAAAGATTAAAGGAAATGCTTAAAGATTTTAGATTTTACTCAGAATAATTTATAGAATATATCTAATCATAAAAAAACCTCTTGAATAAAGAGGTTTTTTTATTTGTAAAATTAGCTACCTTTGCCAGAGGTTATAGAATCAGGTAAATAATTTTAAGATGGAGATTGTTTGGTTATTATTGTCTTTAGTAATTCTTTATTTTGGTGCAGAAGGGTTGGTTTCAGGAGCATCGTCACTTGCAAAAAGACTGGGTGTTAGTCCTTTGGTAATAGGTTTAACAATTGTTTCTATCGGTACCAGTATGCCGGAGCTGGTGGTTAGCTCTAAAGCCGCACTGGCTGGTCAGAGTGCATTATCTATCGGAAATGTTCTTGGTTCCAATATGTTTAATGTGGGCATCATACTAGGTCTTTCAGCAATCATATATCCGGTATTGGTAAAAAGACAGTTGTTAAAGCTCGATGTACCTATTATGATATTTTCATCTATACTTTTCTTAATTTTCTTCCTGGATTCAAGAATTTCTAGAATTGAATCTGGATTGATGTTACTTATTTTCATTTCTTATATTATTTACCTCTATCTTTCATCAAATAAAGATTCAAAACAGACTGCAGAAGATAAGTCACAAAATATTGAAGATATAAAAATGAGTAAACACTGGGTGTTAGATCTAATCTTCATCTTGGTTGGTTTATTGGGCTTGGTATATGGATCTGACCTGCTAGTTGTGAACTCTGTTATTATTGCAGAGCGTTTAGGTATGTCTGAAGCATTGATTGGTATGACCATCGTAGCAACTGGAACAAGCATGCCTGAACTTGCTACTTCTGTAGTGGCAGCAATAAAAAAACGTTCCGATATTGCTATCGGAAACGTTGTTGGTTCAAACATATTCAATATATTTCTAATTTTAGGTGTTGCGGGATTAATACACCCAATTTCTACGACAGAAATAAATTATTTTGACTCAATGTTTGTTGTTTTGCTGGGTCTTGTTTTGTGGTTATTTATGAAACTTAGTACACGAATTACTCGCTGGCAGGGAGTTGCATTTCTCTTCTTATATGCATTATACTTTACTATTAAAACTATAATTTAAATTTCTAATATACTTTATAGCTTATTTACTTTGTCACAGTAAATATCTTTGGATTAGCTACTTTCTCATCAAGCAGTGCTAAGTCTAAGACTTCTTTTACATCGCTGATATAGTGGAAAGTGAGACCTTTTAGATAATCTTCTTTAATCTCTTCAATATCTTTTCTGTTTTCTACACACAGAATAATATCTGTTATTCCGGCACGCTTGGCTGCAAGTATTTTTTCTCTGATTCCACCTACAGGCAACACTTTACCCCTAAGTGTTATCTCACCTGTCATTGCCAGGTTAGAACGAACTTTACGTTGAGTATATACAGATGCAAGTGAAGTTATCATTGTAATCCCGGCTGATGGACCATCTTTTGGTATAGCACCTTCAGGAACATGTATATGTGTATTATAATGCTCAAATATTTCAGGATTTATATCCAACTCTTCTGCATGTGATTGTATATATTCCATTGCAAGCATAGCAGACTCTTTCATAACATCTCCCAAGTTTCCTGTAAGAGTTAGTTTAGAGCCTTTGCCACGACTCAAAGAGCTTTCTACAAATAGAATTTCTCCACCAACTGATGTCCAAGCTAGTCCTGTAACAACACCAGCATATTCATTACCTTGATATTTATCTCTATTAAACTCTTCTCTGCCAAGGTATTCATGAAGATCAGCTACTTTCAGCGATTTGGGGTAAGCTTCTTCTGCAGCAATCTTGCGAGCAATCTTGCGCATTATTTTTGCTATTTTTTTATTTAATTCACGAACTCCGGATTCTCGAGTATAATTTTCTACGATCTTTTGTAGAGTTGGTTTAGGAATTACGAAAGTGCCTTTTTTGATACCGTGATTTGCCAGCTCTTTAGGAACTAAATGACGATATGCAATTTCTATCTTCTCTTCTGTTATGTATCCACCAACATTGATTAGCTCCATACGATCGAGAAGAGGTTGCGGAATTGAATTCAGATTATTTGCTGTGGCAATAAACAAAACCTTTGAAAGATCAAAGTCAATTGACAGATAGTTATCATGAAATGTAGTGTTCTGCTCCGGGTCTAACACCTCTAGCAGTGCAGAGGACGGGTCGCCTCTGAAATCTGAACCTATTTTATCAACTTCGTCAAGTACGAAAACAGGATTTGATGAACCTGCTTTTAATATGTTTTGGATAATTCGTCCTGGTATTGCTCCAATATAAGTGCGACGATGACCCCTGATTTCTGCTTCATCATGCAGTCCTCCTAATGAAACTCTCACATATTTCCTATTCAGAGCTTCTGCTATGGATTTTCCCAAAGATGTTTTTCCAACACCAGGAGGACCGTAAAGACAGATAATTGGAGATTTTAAATCGCCTTTTAGTTTAAGAACTGCCAAATGTTCTATAATGCGTTCTTTGACTTTGTCCATGCCAAAGTGGTCTCTGTCAAGAATTTTCTGTGCATTTTTCAGATTGAAATTGTCTTTCGTATATTCATTCCAAGGCAGTTCAAGTATTGTCTGGATATAACCGTACTGTACAGAGTAATCTGGTGACTGAGGGTTCAGACGCTCTAATTTTTGAATCTCCTTTTCAAAAATATCTGCCACATCGGCACTCCATTTTTTGCTCTTTCCTTTTTTTCTGAACTCGTTTATCTCAATTTGTTGAGTACTACCACCTAACTCTTCTTGAATTGTTTTTATCTGTTGTTGAAGGAAAAACTCTTTTTGCTGCTGATTAAGATCTTCGCGAGTTTTCATCTGGATATTCATCTTCATCTCCAGAAGTTGGGCCTCACGATTGAGTATCATCAGAAGTCTGTATGCAAGTTCTTTCTCTAAATCGATATCCAGGAGTTCTTGCTTTTCACGACTTTCAATTGGTAGATTTGTTCCACAGTAGCTTATGAGCATTTTAGAGAATGCTTCGCTTTTAATAGTTTGCATAAGCTCTTTTGGAGGATCGCCCAGCATCATCAACATTTGCATCATTGACTCTCGAATTGAATCAAGGATAGCCTTGAATTCTTTATCGTCTTCTGAAGCTTTGGTCGTCTCTCTTAGTTTGTATGTTGCTTTCATGAAAGGTTCAGTTTGAACCATCTCTACCCATTCAAACCTCTTTTTTGCTTGGACAATTATGCTGAAGTTATTATCTGCAAGCTCAATTACACGGATAACTTCTGCAACAACTCCTAATTTATATAAATCTTCTATCTCCGGATCCTCAATATTTGTATCTTTCTGACAAACCAAGCCTATATATCGTTGTCTTTTTCCGAGTGATTTAACCAGTTCCAGAGATTTCTTTCTGCCAACAGATATTGGGAGTGTACTTCCAGGAAATACAATGGTATTTCTTAATGGAAGTATTGGTAGTTTGTCTTTTAGATGCTTTTCTTCAATATCAGTACTTCCATCTATAAAGTCACCAGTAATAAATGAGATAATATTATCTCCTATTTCTTTTTCTCTAAATTTATTTGTTTTGAATGGATTCATATTTGTTGTTTCTTCGACTTAAGAACAGAAAAATGCCTATTTTTGTTTATCATATAATAGTTGACAAATTCCGTGCCAAACAGTTTTTAGTACAAGTAATATCATAAATACTGACATTTCAGTTAAATATGGCGACTTTTTTTATTTCACTATGTATCATATATTATTTTTTGATGGCGAGTGTCGTTATTGTAACAGATGGGTTCAATGGGTAGTTGACAGGGATAAAAATCGTTGTTTCAGGTTCGCATCAATACAATCTGAATTTTCAGAGAAAGTATTCAGATACTTAAATATAGAAATTAAAGATTTTAATTCAATTGCAGTATTAATACATACAAATTCAGGATATAAAATCCTTAAAAAATCGGATGCAGTTGCTTTTATTTTTTCTGTTTTGAGACCTGATGCATTATTGTACAAAATTATTAAAGTGCTGCCAAGATCATTTTCTGATGTGGGCTACAATTGTGTTGCGGCAATTCGCAAAAATATTCCGGTAACAGAATGCAGACTCTATAATGAGGAAGAAAAAAAATTATTTTTAGATAATAGTAATTTTACTGAACTGATATTTCGTTTTGGTTATAAAAAATAGTAGTTTTGCACTTTAAAATTTTTTAATGTGAAAGAAGTAATCGTAATCAATGATAAACAGTTTGAGCTTCTGATTGAACAGGAGGTGATTGAGAATGAGATAAAACGAGTGGCCGAAAGGATAAACAAAGAACTTAAAGATAAAAGGCCATTATTTATTGCAGTATTAAACGGTGCCTTTATGTTTGCCGGGGAACTCATGAAGCAGGTAAACATTTTGAGTGAGATTACGTTTGTAAGGTTAGCTTCCTATCATGGGACAACTTCGACTAACGATCTAAAGACTGTATTGGGGCTTAATGAAAGTATCAAAGGCCGGTCTGTAGTAATTGTGGAAGATATTGTTGATAGTGGAAATACTATGGTGTCTTTACTTGAAGAACTAGGGAAATACGAGCCTGAAGAGATACGAATTGCAACTCTTCTTTATAAACCTGCTGCAATGAAACAAAAACTAAATCTTGATTATGTGGCATTGGAAATTCCAAACGATTTTATCGTAGGTTACGGTTTGGATTATAATGGATACGGAAGAAACCTTAAAGATATATACAAAGTAGTCTAAACTATTTTTGAGAAAATTCACACAAAAAGCTGGGCCGTATAAAAAAAATAGCTATTTTTGCAATCAAAGCAGTCGTGTAACTAATATAATGAAGCAGATAAAAATTATTCACAATGGACAAAGATGAAGTAAAAAAATCACCGAAGGCGAATTTGGAAAAGCATAGGAGTACATTTATCCTTATTGGATTGGTATTTGCTGTAGCAGTTCTTTTCTTCGCTTTTGAATGGACTTCAGCAACAGAGAAAGTCGACGAGGCCATTATTGTTCAAGATATTTTGGCCGAGGAAGAAATTGAAATTACTCGTCGTGAGGCTGAACCTCCACCACCACCGCCACCACCAATTGAGGAAACACCAGAAATTATCCAGGTTGTTGAAGAGGAAGTACAAACTAAATTTGAAATTCAAGTTGAGGATGATCAATCACAACGACAAATGCAAACATATGTACCACCTCCACCACCACAGCCAAAACAAGAAGAGGTAACTGAAGAAATCTTTGTGGTTGTTGAGGAACAACCTGAATACCCAGGTGGAAACGCTGCTATGATGCAATTTCTTAGTGATAATATAAGATACCCGGTTATTGCTCAAGAAAATGGTATTCAAGGTAGAGTTATTTGTAACTTTGTGGTAGAAAGAGATGGTAGTATTACAGACGTTCAAGTAGTAAGAGGAGTAGATCCTTCACTAGACAGAGAAGCTGTTCGTGTAATACAACAGATGCCACGCTGGAAACCAGGAAAACAGAGAGGACAGCCAGTACGTGTTCGTTTCACACTTCCCGTTGTTTTCAGACTACAGAATTAATATCAATAATTAAAAAGCTTAAGAAGCTGCTTTTCATAAACAGAAAGCAGCTTTTTTTTTAGAAAAAATGAATGTATAATTATCCATCTTATGATTCATAAAGTAGCTTTACTAAGAGAAAAGATAGATAGAGAACTCTCAATGGTTATGAAAAGTGTTCAACCGGAATCACTTTTCGAACCGCCAAGATATGTCTTTTCATTAGGTGGTAAACGAATAAGGCCGGTGTTGACATTGATGGCAGTTGAGTTATTTAATAAGAATATTGATATAGCTCTGAATGCTGCTTTGGCTATTGAAATATTTCATAATTTCTCGCTTCTGCATGATGATCTTATGGATAATGCTGACATAAGAAGAGGAAATCCAACAGTTCATAAAAAATGGAATGCTAATACTGCTATTTTATCAGGAGATGCAATGGTAATTGAAGCATATAAGTATATTGCAAAAGTACCAACTCAACACTTGTCAGAAGTATTAGATTTGTTTTCAGACACAGCTATGGATATCTGTGTAGGTCAACAATATGATATGGATTTTGAAAAACGCAATGACGTGAAAGAAGCAGAGTATTTAGAGATGATACTTAAAAAGACTGCTGTACTTATAGGATGTTCCTTAAAAATGGGAGCAATCTTATCCGATGCAGATAAAAGCGATGCAGAGGCGCTTTATCAGTTTGGAATAAATCTCGGACTCGCTTTTCAGCTCAAAGATGATCTGTTAGATGTATATGGCGATCCAAAAAGATTTGGTAAAAATATTGGAGGGGATATAATAAGCAATAAAAAGACATATTTACTTATTAAAGCATTAAGAAACTCAAATCCGGGTCAACGAGATGAACTAGATAAATGGATTACAATTAAAGAATTTGATCCAAATGAGAAGATAGAGGCTGTTAAAAAAATATACGATGAATTAAATCTGAAAGTAATATCAGAAAATCTAATAGAAAAGTATTATCTTGCATCTTTGGAAAACCTGTCTTCTGTAAGTGTGTCAAGTGACCGCAAAAGAGAATTAATTGAACTTTCAGAAAACTTAATGTACAGAGACAGTTAGGATTTTTATAAATAAAAATTTAAATGCCTTATAGAAGATTACCAAATACTGATGCTGCACGCATAAAAGCGTTGAAAACTGCAATAGAAAAAGCTGAAACAACTGATTTTCAGGAATTGCAGATTTCAACAAAAGTTTTACATTCTGCTAAAGTAGTATTAGCTCATTTTGAGGGTTTATGTGCTCGTTATCGACAACTATTTGAAATCCAAGTTAAAGCCAATAAGTCATTTACTGGAAAAGTTAGGAATGCAAGAATGTATATATCTCATTTTGTGCAGGTTTTGTATATGTCAGTTTTGCGTGAAGAAATAAAAGAAAAACAATTAGAATTTTATGGTCTTGAGAATTTAAACCAAGTAGTTCCTGACTTATCTTCTAATGATCAATTGGTGGAATGGGGACAAAAAATTATAAATGGTGAAAATAAACGAATCTCTCTGGGAGGGGTACCAATATACAATCCATCAATAGCAAAAGTTAGTGTAATGTACTCTCTTTTTAAAGAGGGTTATCAAACTCAGAAATTACATCAAAAAGCTACACAGAGAGTAATGGATGAGGTGGCAAAATATCGTGAAACAGTAGACAAGGTTATTTTTGAAATATGGGAAGAAGTGGAAAAAAGTAGCAACAATATCCCTGTTGACCAAAGAATAGAAAGAAACCGTGAATATGGTGTAGTATATTACTATAGAAAAGGAGAGATCAGTTGATGGGAATTATTGATACACACGCTCATCTGTTTTCTGCAGATTTTGATAATGATTTAGTTGATATTATTAACCGTGCCAAAAAAGTAGGGGTTGAAAAAGTGCTTCTACCCAATATTGATGAAACTACAATTGAGATATTAAAAAAATGTGTCGCTGAAGACTCTGATTTTTTAATACCAATGATGGGACTACATCCGACAAGTATCAAAGAAAATTTTAGAAATCAACTCGAACATATTTATAATGAGCTGAATAACTCTAAATATTGTGCAATAGGAGAGATTGGAATTGATCTTTATTGGGATAAATCACTTCAAAATGAACAAATTTTAGCATTTGAAGAGCAGTTGAAGTGGAGTGCAGAAATGGATTTGCCAGTATCAATCCATTTTAGAGATGCTACAAAAGAAGTGATATCAAGTATCAAGAGAGTAGGAGAGACTAATTTAAGAGGTGTTTTTCATAGTTTTGGAGGCAACAAAGATGAATTAGAGTACATATTACGTTTAAAGAACTTTATGATAGGAGTTAATGGAGTAGTGACATTTAAAAACTCGGGTTTAAAAGATACACTATTTAACTGCCCTGCAGAACGTGTAGTAATGGAAACAGATTCTCCATATCTAGCACCTGTACCTTATAGAGGTAAACGGAATGAGTCATCATATATTAGATATATTCTAAGGGAGTTATCAGAAATATGGAAAATAACAGAAGAAGAGGTGTCAAATATTACTAGTGTTAATGCTAAAAATATATTTGGACTTGAATTAAATAGCTAAATTGAACTCAATCATTCAAATATTTTCGAATTGAAGTAGCTTATAATTGATAAATTCCTTAAATTTGCTTCTTGAATTGAGCAGGAATGAAATATTTTTTGTAATTTGCACCCCGTTTCCGGGAAGTCCCTCTTTTGGAGAGATGCTCGAGTGGTTGAAGAGGCACGCCTGGAAAGCGTGTATACGCCAAAAGTGTATCGCGGGTTCGAATCCCGCTCTCTCCGCGTAGTTAAATAGGAAAGTCGAAGGAAGAAAGATATACAAAACATTATATACTGAAAAAAATTTAAATCATTTATAAACAAACAAATTTAGATCATTAATCAACAAAATTGAACACACAATGAAAAAGTTATTTGCAATTTTAGCAATCTTCGGAATGATGTCTGTAGGATTGTCTTCGGTTCTTTTCGCACAAGAAACCACTCCTGAAGAACAAACAGAACAAGTGGCCACATCTCAGGCTCAAGTTCAAGAGGTTACCGGTGGTATGCACCAAGCACTAAAAACTAAATTTATTGAAGGTGGTGCTGGTTTTATGAGTGCAATCGCTATCTGTTTGATACTTGGTCTGGCTTTCAGTTTAGAAAGAATTATTTACCTAAGTTTAGCTGACGTTGATCCAGACGCATTCCTAAATAAAGTAGGTGATACATTAGACAGAGGTGATGTTGAAGCAGCAAAAGACATAGCTAGAAATACTAGAGGACCAATTGCTTCAATTGTTTACCAGGGTCTATTAAGACTAGATCAGGGACCTGAAGAAGTAGAGAGATCAATTGTATCATACGGAGGTGTACAATCAGGATTACTTGAGAGAAATCTTTCTTGGATTACTTTGTTTATCGGTATCGCTCCTTCACTTGGATTCTTGGGTACAGTAATTGGTATGGTTATTGCTTTTGATAACATCCAAAGAGCTGGTGATATGAGTCCAACAATTGTTGCCGGAGGTATGAAAGTGGCTCTTATTACTACTGTAGGTGGTTTGATCGTTGCTATTATCCTTCAGATTATTTACAACTATATCCTATCTAAAATGGAAGGTATTCTTAATAAAATGGAAGACGCTTCAATCACATTCCTAGATCAGGTTATAAAATATAACGTTAAATACAAAAATTTGTAATAAAATGGCTGTAACTAAAATTCACAGAACATCCAGACTTACCCTGATTACAACAATAATAGTATCACTTATTGTATTAGGGCTGTTCTTCTTTGGCGGACAAGCTCCCGAACATGAGAAGATTGGTGCTGATTTGGCACAGCCTGCTTTTACAGATATTCTTTTGTACTGGATGTATGCACTTCTGGTTATAACCATAGTAGTGCTAATTGCTTTTTCAATCGTTGATTTTGCCAGAGGGTTAAAAGAAAATCCAAAGAAAGCATTGAGTGGACTCTATGCAATTTTGGCCCTAGCTGCACTTTTTATCGGTTCTTATGTTATTGGTGATGGTACATTACTTTCAATACCAGGTTACGAAGGAACCGACAACGTGCCATCAGTACTTAAAATGACTGATATGTGGCTATACTCGATGTATTTCATGCTGGTAATTACTATATTGGCTATTTTTATTATGCCATTTGTAACTAGGAAGAAATAGTTTTGTAAAATAAAAAAGATTCTTTATAAGAATCAGTTTAAAAAGGTTTAAATATGCCAAAAACAAATAGAAAAGTTCCGGCTTTAAATGCCAGTTCTATGGCTGACGTTTCTTTCCTGTTACTATGTTACTTTTTGATGGTATCAAGTATGGATGTCGATTCAGGTTTGGCTCGACGTTTACCACCACCACCACAAAATGAACAAGAGCAGTCTTCGGTAGATGTTCAGCGTAGAAATTTGTTAGTTGTTCTGGTAAACTCTAAAAACGAGATTTTAGTCCAGGACCAACAAGGAACTGTAATGTATGCTAACGAAAGTGAATTGCAAGGGGGATCAGGAAATATTGCAATGAAAGATGTGGTTAAAGAATTCGTTTTAAATACTTCAAATAGCCCTGATTTACCTCAGCTAATTGAAGAAGATTTCGGTCCACCTATTGGAACTGTGCCTGTAACCTCAAATCACGTAATATCTATACAGAATGATGCTACTACGAGATACAGTGCATATATAGCTGTTCAAAATGAGGTTGTTAGAGCATATAATGAACTTCGAAATGAAGGAGCCAGAAGATATTTTGGTACTTCATATGAAGAATTGACCGTAGATCAAAAGAAACAGATCGATGATCTATATCCTCAACGTATCTCTGAAGCTGAACCTAAAAATTATGGAGGAGAACAATAGTTATGGGAAAATTTAATAAAAGTGGAAAAAAAGAAGTACCTGCGATGAATACTTCATCTATGCCTGATATAGTTTTCGCAGTTCTCTTTTTCTTCATTATAACTACAACTTTACGTTCTGAAACTTTGATGGTGAGAATGAAACTTCCTACTGCATCAGAAGTACAGAAACTAGAAAAGAAATCTTTAGTGACCTATATTAATATTGGTCCTCCATTAGATGCAAGGCTAGGAACTGGAACACAGATGCAGTTGAATGACAGATTTGCTCAGGTTGCAGATATTCAGAACTATATTGCTCAGGAAAAAGCGAGTATGAATGAAGCTGATCAGCCTTTAATGACTGTTTCAATAAAAGCAGATGAAAATACTCGTATGCAGTATATTACTGATGTAAAACAAGCTTTAAGAAAGGCTTATGCATTAAAAATAAGCTATTCCGCACGAAAAGGCGAGAACTAGTATTGTTTAAGTATCATTAGAAAAAACCGGATTCAATCAATGGATCCGGTTTTTTTAATAGTATTTAAATAATAGTTATATAACTTTTATGATTAAGTTTTAGGATTATTTTCTTTTATCCAAGTCATTATATTTGCAGGTGGTCGTTGGGCAAGCAACTCATTTTTCATATAATCCATATACGGCATAACATGTTTAAAGAATTTATAATATCCTTTACATAAATAGTTTAACCCTTTATTTCCATATTTATCTTTTATAAATCTGTTTTTAGGACACTCGCCGTAACAGGCAAAAAGCACATCACATTCACGACATTGTTGAGGTAATTTATCAAACTTATCATTTCCGAATGTTTGTTGTTTATTTGAATACATCATGGAAGTTAGAGTATCATCATAAATATTACCCAATTTATATTCAGGGAAAACAAAATGATCGCATGAATATACATCACCATTAAATTCCATAACTCCTGCATGACCGCATGTTTTTGCCATTGTACATACTCCAGGGTTTTCTCCAACCCAGTTAGCTAAAGTAGAGTCAAATATCTGTACAAATATTTTTCCAACATCTTCCTTTACCCATTCATCAAAGATTGAACAAAGAAAATCGCCCCATTTATCTGCATTCACAGTAAAAGGAGCTAATTCAGCTTCGTGGTCATCCTCTTTTGCAGTAGCAAGTTTTAATAGAGAAATATTTTCAGTAGGTTCTTGTATTCTAAGTCGCTCTACAATTGGTGTGAATTGAATATATTTACAATCAATATCTTTAAAAAAGTTATAGAATTCAAGTGGATAATCTACATTGTAATCATTTACTACAGCCATACAATTGAACTCAACTCCATGTTTTTTTAGCAATTCAATACCTTTCATAACCCTATGAAAAGAAGGGCGTCCCATTTTATCTCGTCTATATTCATCATGAAAATCCTTTGGCCCATCAATAGATATACCAACTAAAAAATTGTTTTCTTTGAAAAATTTGCACCAATCATCGTTTAGGAGAGTACCATTTGTTTGTATTGAATTATCTATATTTCTTCCATTCGCATATTTTTTTTGTAATTCTATAGCCTTTTTATAAAATGATATTGGCCTCATCAATGTTTCTCCTCCATGCCATGTAAACATAATATCCGGCATTGTTTGAGAATCAATATATTGCTTAATGAACCGTTCTAGTAAATTTTCACTCATTACTTGATTTCTATTATTATAAAGATTCTCTTTTTCAAGATAATAGCAATAATCACAATTTAAATTACACTTGGAGCCTACTGGCTTCAGCATTACATAAAGTGGTCTGGCAAAAGGAGCAAATGTTGACATATCGATTTTTTTTATAGTACAAAGATAAACAAATCATATAGATCAGTGTTTTTACTACTTATGAATTTAAAAATTAAAGAATAAAATAACACAATTAATAAACAATTTAAATATGAACAACAAAAAGAATTTATTAAATATCGGGTGGTTAATTCTAAGAGTAGGATTAGGTATAACAATATTCCTACATGGTCTGCCAAAAATAACGGGTGGTCCTGATACATGGACAATGGTAGGTAGTACAATGTCAAATTTTGGAATTGATTCAGGTCATACATTCTGGGGTTTTATAGCTGCAATTTCTGAAACTGTAGGAGGATTGTTATTTGCACTTGGATTATTTTTTAGGCCAGCAGCTATAATGTTAGCAGGAACAATGTTAGTAGCTTTAATCACACATCTTTTTAATGGAGATAATTTTATGGGTTATGGTCATGCTTTAGATCTATTAATTGTATTTGCAGGATCAATATTTATAGGTGCAGGTAAATACTCTGTAGATGCGAAATTATTCCCTAAAATAGCATAAATAGTATTTGTTCAATTATTTGATTTAATAAAAAATCCCCCTTCAGCATTGTTTCGCAGAAGGGGGATTTCTGTTTTTTCAAATATTCTAGGTTTTCTATATTCTTCTGAATTTTGTAAATACTAGGAGCAATTATTAATAACTAGAACAAATTTTGACTGGTATTTATAATAATGGTCTTACAGATATTCAATGTTTATATAAAAAAAGAGGGTAAGCTTACTATATCGCGCCGCTACAACCAAATACCCTTGCTTCGGTCAAGACCTGGGGGATTCAATGGGAGCTGGCCGTATAGGACTTACCCAACTGCAAAGATAAGACATTTTTCTACAGAAACAAAAGAGAGAATAGATTTTTGCTATTCAAGTCATTTTTTTATCTTTGTGACACTATTATAACTTTAACTTTGAAAAATTCTTTCAATCAAAATATTATAAAATAATGACGATAGTAGATAGGTTTATAAAATATGCTCGTATTGATACTCAATCCGATGAGAACAGTACGCAGACACCAAGTACACAAAAACAATTTAATCTTGCAAAAGAGGTAGAGAAAGAAGCTCTTGAGATGGGACTTGTGGATGTTAGTCTAGATAATAATTGCTACTTTATGGCTACCCTGCCTTCAAATACAAATAAGAAGGTACCTGTAATAGGGTTTATATCACATTTTGATACTAGTCCCGACATGAGTGGAAACAATGTAAATCCACGAATAGTAAAAAATTATGATGGAAAAGATATAGTATTGAATGAAACCAATAATGTAGTTCTTTCACCAAATGATTTCCCCGAACTGTTGTCTCATAAAGGGGAAGATATAATTGTAACAGATGGTACAACATTATTAGGAGCAGATGATAAAGCTGGTATAGCTGAAATAATGAGTGCGATGCAGTACCTTATAGATCATCCAGAAATTGAACATGGTAAAATAAGGATAGCATTTACCCCTGATGAGGAAATAGGTAGAGGAGCTGATAAATTTGATGTAGAGAAATTCGGTGCTGATTGGGCATACACTATGGATGGGAGTGAAGTAGGAGAACTTGAATATGAAAACTTTAATGCCGCATCAGCCAAAATAGAAATACAAGGACGAAATGTTCATCCCGGTTATGCAAAGAATAAAATGATAAATGCACTTCATGTTGCAAATGAACTGATTTCACTACTACCTAAAGAACAAAGGCCAGAACATACTGAAGGGTATGAAGGTTTTTTCCATCTTATTTCATTGAGTGGAACAGTTGAAGAAGCTAATCTGTCTTTTATTATTCGCGATCATGATAGGAATAAGTTTGAGGATCGTAAAGAATTGTTGATACACTCTGTTGATATATTAAATAAACTGTATGATAACAGACTTAAACTTACTCTCAAAGATCAGTATTATAATATGAGAGAGAAAGTAGAACCAGTTATGCATATAGTCAATTATGCTTATCGAGCAATGGAGGAGTTAGGAATCAAACCTAATGTAAAACCTATACGCGGAGGTACAGACGGTTCACGACTCTCATTTATGGGGTTACCATGTCCAAACATTTTTGCAGGTGGTATGAATTTCCATGGCAAATATGAGTATTTACCTATTCCTTCTATGGAGAAAGCATCTAAGGTTGTTGTAAAAATTGCCGAACTGGTAGCTAGAGATGCATAAATATAGACTCAGTTATTTGGATAATTAATTAACTTACTAAATAAACAATAAACAGGTATGAAGCAGACACCATTTACAGATTTACATATTAAATTAGGAGCTAAAATGCATGAATTTGCAGGATATAATATGCCAATTGAATACTCAGGTATAATAGATGAACATCAAACTGTAGTAAATTCTGTTGGGGTGTTTGACGTCTCTCATATGGGTGAATTTTGGGTGAAAGGTCCCAAAGCAGTTGAGTTTTTACAGAGAGTAACAAGTAATGATGTAACTAAACTTCAATTGGGTAAAGCGCAATACACTTGCTTTGTAAATGAAAACGGAGGAATTGTTGATGATTTCATAGTATACTATTACGAACCGGAAAAATATCTAATGGTTGTTAATGCAGCAAACATAGAAAAAGACTGGGAATGGTGTGTGAAATGGAACACAATGGGTGCTGAACTTGAAAATGCTTCCGATCACATGGCCCAATTAGCTGTTCAGGGTCCAAATGCAAAGGCTACATTGCAAAAGTTGACAGAAGAAAACCTTTCGGATATACCTTTTTATGAATTCACAACATCAAAATTTGCTGGTGTAGATAATGTTATCATTTCAAATACAGGTTACACTGGTGCCAGTGGTTTTGAACTATATTTTTATCCGGAAAATGGCATTAAAATATGGGACGCTATATTTGAAGCAGGAAAGGAGTACGGGGTAAAACCTATAGGGTTAGGTGCACGCGATACTCTACGTTTAGAGATGGGATATTGTCTTTATGGTAATGATCTTGATGATACAACAACACCTTTACAAGCAGGCTTAGGCTGGATTACTAAATTTGCTGATAATAAGCCATTTATTGGCAGGGAAGTACTTGAAAAAGAAAAATATGAAGGAGTATCGCGTAAATTGTGCTGTTTTGAATTGATAGATAAAGGTATCCCAAGACATGGTTACGAAATCGCTAATGAAGATGGAGAGATTATTGGTAATGTTACTTCAGGTACAATGTCCCCTATATTAAAGAAAGGTATTGGCATGGGTTATGTAAAACCTGATTACGCAAAATCAGATAATGAGATATATGTCAAGGTACGTAATAGGAATTTAAAGGCTGTAATAGTTAAACCCCCTTTTAGAAAATAATAAACATACTTGCAACTCTCCTGTCTTTATGGCAAATAAAGCTAGAATAGCTAAGAATGTCTTCTTTATTGTTGGTGCACTGACACTAGGAATAATGATCTATAAAATAGGTGTTGACAATATCTGGCACGATATAAAACAGACCGGTTGGTGGTACATACCTATTTTCTCAATGTGGGTTGTGGTATATCTATTAAACACATTATCGTTTTATATTATACTGAATGATGGAAGTCAAGAATCTAAGAAAATTAGTTTTATAAGACTTTTTAAGCTTACTATTAGTGGTTTTGCTATAAACTATATAACTCCATTTGGATTAATGGGAGGAGAGCCTTATAAGATAATAGAGTTAAAAGAGGATTTAGGTATACAGAAAGCTACTTCGTCAGTATTGTTATCCACGATGATGCATTTTGTGTCTCATTTCTTGTTCTGGGTAGTCACAATACCTATGTTGTTTTTTTTAGTTCCTGTAATATCTGATTCAATTGAAATAGGATTAATTATATCTGGTGGTACAGCATTCTTACTCCTTTTGTGGGCTTATAGAGTATACACAAAAGGAGGTGTCAACAGAGCATTAATAATTACAAGCAGACTTCCATTTATAGGAAAGAAAATTAAGAATCTGAAGGTAAAGCATCAGGAGAAAATAGATCAGATGGACGTTCTGATAGCCGATCTATACAAGAACAGGAAAAAGGACTTTATAGCATCTCTATCAATTGAGTTTTTATCCCGCTTCTTTATATGTTTTGAGATATTACTTATGATGCAAGCTATCAAGGCTCCTGTTACCATTGTTCAGAGTGTACTGGTTGAATCAATACAGTCTTTGATCTCAAATTTATTTTTCTTTATGCCCATGCAGATGGGAGCACGTGAAGGTGGTTTTGTAATTATATATGGAATTCTTTCAATGCCTGTTGCATATGGTGTTTTTGTGAGTCTAAGTAAAAGAATCAGAGAACTATTCTGGACATTAGTTGGTATATTGTTGATAAAAGCAGAAAAGCATTAATTATTTTGCAAAGGTCTAAAATAATTAATGCTTTTGGATATAACTGTTATAAAAACGATCCTAGTTAATAGTTGGATAAATCTCTTTTTTTCCAGCCAGAAGTGTATTTCTTAATAAGGAAACAATGGTCATTGGACCTACTCCCCCTGGTACAGGTGTAATATAAGAACATTTAGGTGCTACTTCATCAAATTTAACATCACCTTTAAGTCTGAAACCGGATTTCGTTTCATTACTTGGCACTCTGGTTGTACCAACATCTATAACTACTGCACCCTCTTTTACCATATCACCTGTAAGGAACTCCGGAACACCTAATGCAGCAATAATAATATCGGCTTCGAGACAGATCTCTTTGATGTTTTTTGTTCTGCTGTGACAAATGGTTACGGTGCAATCTCCAGGATAAGACTTTTGTAGCATAAGCATTGAAACAGGTTTCCCTACGATATTACTTCTTCCCAGTACTACGCAGTGTTTACCTTTTGTTTCAATATCATATCTTTTAAGCAATTCCAATATACCTGAAGGAGTAGCGGACAGAAAGCAAGGCATTCCAAGAGATAAACGTCCAACATTTACCGGATGAAAACCATCAACATCTTTACGATAGTCAATGGCTTCAGTAATTTTTATTTCAGAAATATGATCGGGTAGAGGTAATTGAACTATAAATCCATCTATATCTTCATCTTTGTTTAGTCTGTCCACACAAGCAAGTAATTCCTCTTCTGTTACATCATCCTCGTACCTGATAAGAGTTGATTTAAATCCCACCTGTTGGCAAGCCTTTACCTTATTGGCTACATAAGTTTCGCTTCCACCATCATGACCAACCAATACTGCGGCAAGGTGTGGAGTCTTTCCTCCTGCTGCTTTTATCTTTAATACCTCCTCTGCGATCTCACTTTTTATCTGAGCAGAAACTGCTTTACCGTCTATTAATTTCATATTTAAAGTTATATGTTATCTTCTGCGCATATTCCTCATCATCTGTTTCCCTCCACCTGAGGTCATTTTTCGCATCATTTTACGAGTTTCGTCAAACTGTTTAATCAATCTGTTAACCTCCTGTACATCTGTTCCACTTCCTTTAGCAATACGGGCACGGCGCGATCCGTTAAGTATTTCCGGATTAGTACGCTCTTCTGGTGTCATAGATCGAATAATTGCTTCGATACCTTTAAAAGCATCATCATCAAAATCAAGATCTTTAATCTGTTTACCAACACCGGGTATCATTGATGCCAGGTCTTTCAGGTTACCCATCTTTTTAATCTGCTGAATCTGATTTATGAAGTCATTAAAGTCAAACTGGTTCTTTGCTATTTTTTTCTGCAGACGTCTGGCTTCCTCTTCATCGTATTGTTCCTGAGCTTTCTCTACAAGAGTCACTACGTCTCCCATACCAAGGATACGATCAGCCATACGTTCAGGATGGAATACATCTATTGCATCAAGCTTTTCTCCTGTTCCTACAAATTTTATTGGCTTATCAACTACTGAACGTATAGAAAGGGCAGCACCACCTCGAGTGTCACCATCTAATTTTGTTAGTACAACACCGTTGAAATTAAGTCTATCATTAAACTCTTTTGCAGTATTTACAGCATCCTGACCAGTCATTGCATCCACCACAAATAAAATTTCCTGCGGATTAATTGCATTCTTGATAGATTCAATTTCATCCATCATCTGTTGGTCAATTGCCAAGCGACCTGCAGTGTCTATAATAACAAGATCACGTCCATACTGGCGCGCATATTGTATAGCATTTTTAGCTATTTTGACAGGATTCTTATTATCCTCTTCTGAATATACCGGTACACCAATTTGTTCTCCCAGTACTTTCAACTGCTCAATAGCAGCAGGACGGTATACGTCACCGGCAACAAGTAGAGGACTCTTTCCTCTCTTGCTTTTCAGCATATTTGCAAGTTTACCGGAGAAAGTAGTTTTACCTGATCCTTGTAAACCAGACATAAGGATGACTGCAGGGTTACCTTTAATATTGATGTCTGAAGCTGTGCCACCCATGAGTATTGCTAGCTCATCATGCACAATTTTCACCATCATCTGTTCAGGTTTAACTGCATTTAGGACATCTTGACCTAAAGCTTTCTCCTTAACCTTTTCGGTAAATTCCTTAGCAGTTTTATAATTAACGTCAGCGTCAAGCAGGGCACGGCGAACATCTTTTAGCGTTTCAGCAACGTTTATTTCTGTTATTTTTCCTTGCCCTTTTAATATCTTAAACGACCTTTCTAATCTGTCACTTAAATTTTCAAACATATTGTTCTACAATGATTTGGTTTTATTCTCATCAATTTAAAGTTTTTATGATTAATTCAGATTGATGAAATTTACTACATTCTTTTATATCAACACAAAGATAATGAAAAAGGATTATTTCAGAAAATAATGAGCT
>NZ_JAQVHI010000055.1:0-7119 GCF_028696275.1 Lascolabacillus sp. | reverse complement strand
TGCAATAACATATATAATTAATGAGCAGTAAAACTTTCTTCGCATAATTGATTTTTTATTGTATTTGTAATAGTTTCCTGTTTCAACAGGTTGGTAGCTTATTTTGTTTATAATTCTTTAACTTTTTTACATGCAAGATTATCACCACATCTCTATTTAAGAGTCAGCAACGAATTAATAAAGGGTTGTAATAATTATTGATATTATGATAATATCTTAAGTCCTTTAGAAATTCAAGAAATAGATTAGTAACGTTAAATGAGATAAAATAAGAAACATATTACTAGTAACTTTTAAAAACTACAATTTTATGAAAACAACCAAATTTCTTTTAGCATCACTTTTTGTTATGAGCATGATTATTTTACCTTCATGTCTTGATGATGATGATTATGACATGAGTCTAAGATATCCCAATGCCCTGGTAACAGTTAAAGAGACTGCTGATGATAAACTCTTCTTCCAATTGGATGATCAAACAACACTACTTCCGGTAAATATAAATACCCATCCATACGGAGGAAAGGAAGTGAGAGCATTAGTAAATTATAAAGAAGTTGATGTTCCAAGTGGTGATTTTGATAAAGCTGTACACGTAAACTGGATTGATAGTATAAGAACAAAACCAATGGCACCAAATTTAGGAGATCAAAACGATGAAAAGTATGGAAATGATCCCGTTGAAATAGTACGTGACTGGGTAACTATTGCCGAAGATGGATATCTTACTCTTCGCTTCAGAACATTATGGAGCAATATGGGTGTAACCCATCACGTAAACCTCATTCCTACTAACAACCCTGAAAACCCTTACGAGGTGGAGTTCAGGCATGATGCAAAAGGTGATGTTGGCGGTAGAATGGGAGATGGTTTAGTTGCATTTAAACTCGATGATCTGCCAGACACAGAAGGTGAGACAGTTAAATTAAAATTAATTTGGAATGCATTTAATGGCGTTACCAAATCAGTGGAATTTGATTATAAAACACGTACTGCAACTCCGGGTACAAATGCTATTGCAGAACAAAGAAATGTGATCCCCTTGAATTAATCACTCACGCAAATATTAATACAATGCTTTCTTTTCAATATTTCATTTAAAAGTGTAAGGTTGTACCTTTGCAAAAAGGTACAACCTTTTAAACAAAAAAAGTAAAATTAAAATGGTAATGTCCAGACCTAATCTTTAAATGAGAAAAGACGAAAGCAGAGAGCGTGAGCTAATTCAGCAAATTGTGCATGGTGACAAAGTTGCTATGAAGATGTTCTATGATACCTATTCCGGCTATCTAACAGCTGTATGCGCTCGTTACATATCAGATAAAGAGGATATTAAAGATGTATTACAGGAGAGTTTTCTTAAAATATTCAGAGCAATACATAACTTTAAGTACAGAGGTATAGGATCTCTAAAAGCCTGGTCAGCACGTATCGTCGTGAATGAGTCTCTAAAATTTATCAGGGAAAACGATAAAATGCAGCTGATGAGTTTGAATGACTGGGATATACCTGATGATAATGATAACATTGAACCGGATTTTGAAGATATTCCAACAACTGCCATTCTTGAGATGATTAGTTCACTTCCTGTCGGTTATCGTACAGTCTTTAACCTGTATGTGTTTGAAGAGAAAAGTCATAAAGAGATAGCATCAATGTTGAATATTGCAGAGAATAGTTCCGCCTCACAGTTTCATAGAGCCAAGAGGTTGTTAGTTAAAGAGATAGAGAAGTATAGGTTAAATAAAGAGAATAATGAGCGATATTTGGCAAAATAAACTCCGCAATCGTATAAATTCTTACGAAGAGACTGCACCCGATGGTTTGTGGGAAGAATTGGAGCGACAAATTGATTCCGATATAATGTTGGGAGAGAAGGATATTTCCGAAAACTATATTTCTGGAAAAGTAATTAATATACAAAATAGGAAATTGCATAGATTACGGAGTATCAGTATAAGTGCAATCGCCGCAGCAGCAGTAGTTGTTCTGTTTTATCTACTGAATATTAAACAAGACAATACTATACATGAACCCATTTTAAAAGAAAACAACATAGATATAGAATTTGCAGATAAAAGTGAGTTAGATTTAAATAAAGAGGTACCTGATATTATACTCGCTAAAAATAATATTAAACCAAAAGTTACTTCAAGTAATATATTAACAACTTCTGAAAATAAATCTTCCGAAACTGAGATAAATAATGGTATTACATTATATAACGAAGATATAGTAACTGAAAGAGTTGATGAACCCGTTGTTATAGAAGAACAGGTAGTAAATGATATAAGTAAAGAAAATCTTGAAGATGGGAACGAATTACTGATAGCTTCATCAAGCAACATAGACAACTTAAAAAGATCCAGATGGCAAACAAATGTTTCCATCTCAAATACTTCTTCCGGATCATCAGAAACATTCCCCGGATATGGTACATTTGCTCTTAAAGAGACAGTTAATCAGCAGTATGCATTCCTTTCAGAGTATTCGCGTGAAGGTGCATACACCGATATAAAACATGAGCAACCAATCACTTTAGGTTTAACTCTAAGATATAATATAAATGACAAATGGAATATTACGAGTGGTATAACATACTCATTGTTGTCGTCTAAATTGCGATCCCAGGGTGAAAATTATTATTATGATGATAATCAGAAGTTGCACTATATTGGTGTGCCCTTAAACATAGCATACAACTTCTGGCAAAATAACAACTTTCTTGGTTACTTTACTGCAGGTGCACATATGCAAAAGAACGTTTGTGGCAGACTTGTCTCAAACTATTATATAGACAATCAGCTTGAGTCAACCACTTCAGAAAGAATCACGGAAAAAGAGTTGCAATGGTCAGTTAACTCTGCTGTAGGAATAGAATACAGAGTATCTGATTATCTGGGTTTATATGCTGAACCAGGAATAGATTATTACTTCAAGAACAGTAGTGAATTAAAAACAATATATAAAGACCGACCTTTTAGTTTTAATTTAAGAGTAGGCATCAGGTTTACTTTTAATGACTGAGGCTATAAAAGTGACTTATAAAAGGATAACTCATATTTTAGCTGTTCTATTTCTGTCTGAAGCTGTTTTACCTTGCTAAGCATGTTCTGCAGAGCATCTATACCCTCCACATTGATGTCCATATCATAATACCAACGAATGAATTGCTCCAGATCAGTTAATTCATCGTATTCTATAAAACGTTCATCTTCATGAACCACTACATGAATCAAGCCCATATTGTGTAATGAGTCTATAAATGAATCCTCCACATCGTATATTTTCAGGCATTCACTATATCGTAATCTTTTCTCACTCATGATCTTCTGATTTTTGATAATTGGGTAAATAGCTTTTTCTCTTCATCTGTAAGATGTTCCGGTATTTGTACCCTTAGAGTAACATATAAATCACCAAAACTGTTATCCCTTTTATATACTGGGAAACCCTTGCCTTTAAGTCTTAATTTTGAACCCGGTTGTGTACCAGGTTTAATCTGCATTTTAACCTGTCCGTCAAGAGTATTCACTGTTACATCACCACCCAAAACGACAGTATATAAGTCAACTGTAACATCAGTATAAATGTCATCACCAAGTCGTTTGAACCGAGTATCATCCTCAATTATGAATGTTATATAAAGATCGCCGTTTGGCCCACCTCCAATACCTTCCTGTCCATATCCTTTAAGTTTAATTTTCTGTCCATCCGATACTCCGGCAGGAATGGTTATTCGCACATTTTTACCATTAATAGTTAAGGTTTGCTGATGTGTATTCATTGCTTCCCGGAGAGTCAGTCTCAATTCAGCCTGATAGTCAGCTCCCTTATATCTGTTTCGTCTGCCAGAAGTTCTAGTGCGATTTGTAAAACCATATCCAAACATCGAATGAAAAAAATCTGAGAAGTCATCATCAGAGAAATCGCCTTCTGTATAAAATGTCTGACCTCCCTGATTACTCCATTGCTGATTGTTTCCCCACTGTTGTTGATATTGTTCCCTGGCTTTCTCGAACTCCTCTCCATGTTTCCAGTTTTCTCCATATTTATCATACTTAGCACGTTTATCGGGATCACTAAGTACTTCATTTGCTTCATTCAGCTCCTGAAATTTTCTGTGTGCTTCTTTATCATTAGGGTTCAGATCAGGGTGTAGCCTTCTCGCCAGTTTGCGATAAGCCTTTTTTATTTCATCTGCAGATGCATTCTTGTCAACCCCCAATATTTTATAATAATCAATGTAAGCCATATGATTAAAAGATATATTGAAAATTAAATCACTGTTGTCTTTGAAGAATGTCTAACCATTTTAAAAATACCATTGAGTTCTTTATCAGTTAAATGTCTCCATTTTCCGATTGGAACATCAAGGTTAATATTCATTATCCTGTATCTTTCCAGTTCAACCACCTCATTTCCCAGATATTCACACATACGTCGTATTTGTCTGTTAAGACCTTGAGTTAGGATTATTCTGAATGTAAACCTGTCTATTTGCTCCACCAAACATTTTTTTGTCAATGTTCCAAGAATTGGAACACCATTGCCCATTTTTTGAATAAATGTTTTAGTTATTGGATGCTTCACTTTTACCAGATACTCTTTTTCGTGATTATTTCCTGCACGAAGTATTTTATTAACGATATCACCATCACTAGTAAGTAAGATCAATCCCTGACTATCTTTATCCAGTCGTCCAATTGGAAATATTCTTTCTGGATAGTTAATGAAATCAATAATGTTGTTTTTCTCCCTCCTTATATCTGTAGTGCATACAATTCCTCGTGGTTTGTTAAGTAATAAGTAAACATGCTTTTTTTTCTTTCCATCAACATCTACCTTAGGTGATATAAGTTTCCCGTTAAGTCTAACTTCATCATTATAAGAAACCTTGCTCCCCATCTCAGCAACAGTGCCATTTATAGTAACACGTCTCTGTTCAATCAGTTTGTCAGCTTCCCTTCGCGAACAGTAACCAATTTCACTAAAATATTTATTTATACGAATTAAATCCTTATTTTCCATCTTTATAAATGCACCGTTTAATTTATCTGCAAAGGTAACTGATAAATATATATGAGACACTCTAATTCTTATTTGTTCTTCGTCTGCAGTCCGACTTTAATTTACTATATATTTCTAAATCAACAAAATGACTCCCCGATAGCAATTCACCGTCCCTTTCAATACCTTCTAAAATAAAGTTTAGCCTTTTAGGAATATTACTACTTGGTATGTTTCCTACGGCACACTTTATTTGTATTTTATTTATATTAAGCGCTTTAAATGCAAAATTGCATAAAATATCAACCGATTTTGTCATTATGCCCTTTTTCTGATACTCTTCAGATAGCCAGTATCCAATTTCTGTTTTCCTATTAACTTTGTCTGTATCTTTGAATCCTATAATACCTGCAAAATGACCACAATACCTTATAGTAAAAACATATTCAAAGTGATCTGCATCAGCATTAATTACTGAGTTAACATACATTTCAGAGTCAGTTATACTCTTTGTTGATTCAACAAAAGGTAACCATTTGCCAAGATAGTTCCTTTGCGAATCGATAGTCTCAAAGATATCTTTGGCATCAGAAAATTTTAACTGTCTCAGTTCAATATCTTTATCAATTTTTAAAATCATAAAACTGTGGAATTTTAATCATAAATTTATAATATTATTTTGTATAGTAAACTGTTTAGTTTATCACTTTTTTTAACGGATTTGCAATATGCTTCAATTACACTATTATTATTACTACCGGGCAATCGTACACCAATAACCCATTTCGCTATATCCCATGCTTGTGATTGCATGGCACACATATGTTTTACTATATCAACCGGCTCTTTCAGATTATGAGTTAGTAGCAGATGATTATAAAGACGCAGGTTAAGTAGCTCTGAATTATTCATATGGACTCATTTTAAAGTTCAAAATTACAATATAATTCTTGCTTATTTTATATATTTGTGTGTAAAGTAATTTGTTACACTCCAAATAAAAAATCAAATGAAGAAAAACGCAATTATAATGGTCTGCATTTTATTCGCAGTCACTGTCTATTCACAATCTAATCCTGTAATAAGCTTATTTCCTGAAGGTACAGTTTTATATGGCAATATATCCTATAATGACAATTCTCACGAAAAACATCTGCTAGATATTTATCTTCCTGCCAACGCAAAAGAAAAAGTCCCTGTACTATTTTTCATTCATGGTGGAGGTTGGTTAAGCAATGATAAATATGCCGACATGAACTATATGAAAGAGACAGTTAAAGAGGTAGTGGAAAATGGATTTGCGTTAGTCTCCATTGATTACAGATTCAGTACAGAAGCTCTGTTTCCAGCGCAGATTCAAGATTGCAACAAGGCTATTTCATATATTTATGATAATGCAGATAAATATGGAATAGACAATGACAAGTTTGCGGTGATGGGCTTTTCTGCAGGAGGTCATTTAGCATGTATGGTTGGACTATCAAAAAATAACAATATAGATGATTTCTTTTCAGAAAGAACAAACAGAAATTTCAATATAAATGCTGTAGTAGATTTTTATGGTCCCACGGAATTAATCCTTTTTCCAGGAGGTAATGATGAAAAATCACCTGAAGCAATTTTAATTGGAGCGACTACTGTTGAGCGTCCAGACCTGGCAAAGTTTGCTAGTCCAAACACATATGTTGATAAAAACGATCCTCCATTTCTTATTATTCATGGTGAAAAAGACAATCTGGTAGATGTTAAACATTCACAGGTACTTAGATCATGGTTAACAATTAATGATATTCCCAACGAACTAATCATTGTTGAAGGGGCACCACATTTTGGACCTATGTTCGATGCTGATTTTATTAGAGCGAAAGTGATAAGTTTCTTAAAGGAACATCTGCATTAAATGATTTATAATAAGAGTACTACAAAGAACAAATTACAATAACTGAAATATTTTAATATTATAAATTAACACCACTCATATTAGCATACCTGTCACCAGTATCTGTTCCCAAAGGAATAATTGATTCCAAAAGATCAATATTTTCCTGACTAAGTGTAATATTTGCAGCAGCTATATTCTCTTCTACATATTTGATCCTTTTGGTACCG